>CAXTGN010000003.1:0-45253 GCA_964243455.1 uncultured Acidobacteriaceae bacterium | reverse complement strand
TCCCAGAGCCTAAACTGCACCAGGGAGTTTGTCTCATCGTCATTGGCACGGAGGGCAGCGTGCGCCCCGCCAGTGCGTATTCCGACGGATCCCAGCCGGGCATTCCGGGTTCATCCGCTCTTTTGGTGCAATCGGATG
The DNA here is from genome assembly GCA_964243455.1 of uncultured Acidobacteriaceae bacterium. GTDB lineage: Bacteria > Acidobacteriota > Terriglobia > Terriglobales > Acidobacteriaceae > Granulicella. Next base: position 45,115 of record CAXTGN010000003.1, on the reverse strand, counting down.
GAACATGGAGCGGCCATGGGCCACATAGGACGGGTCTCCAAGGAGGTTTGACGTCCCGCGTTGTCCCGCCATCTTCTGCCGGTGATCCCGGCAGGTCTCTTGGTCGTGCAGGTCCTGCCCGCGCCCGACCGCATCACCATCGTTACCGTCCCCAAGTCACCACGGAGCGCGTGCCCGCTGTGCGGCATCCTCTCCGACAGGGTCCATAGCCGCTACACGCGCACCTTGGCCGACCTACCCTGGCAAGGGCGCATTGTTGTCGTCCAGGTACGGGCGAGGCGTTTCCGCTGTGCGACCGCCGGCTGCCCGCGCCAGGTCTTTGCCGAACGTCTGCCCGGAGTGGTGCGACCTCAGGGGCGTCGGACCGCACGCTTGGCCGACATTCAGCGTCACATTGGCTTCGCGTTAGGCGGCGAGCCCGGCTCGCGCCTGGCCGCCCGGCTCTCGATGTCGGCGAGCGGCGACACGCTGCTGCGCCTGGTCCGTGCTGCGGAGCTGGAGCCTCATCTCCCGCCGCGGGTGATCGGCATCGACGACTGGGCGTGGCGGCGCGGCCAGCGCTGCGGGACCATCGTCTGCGACCTCGAGCGCGAGCGGGTGATCGACCTGCTGCCCGACCGCAGCGCCGAGACGGTCGCGTCCTGGCTGCGCCGGCACCCAGGCGTCGAGGTGGTCGCCCGCGACCGCGCCGGCGTCTACGCCGAGGGTGCCCGTCAGGGCGCGCCTAAAGCCAAGCAGGTTGCGGATCGGTGGCACCTGCTGCGCAACCTCGGCGACGCGCTGCAAGGGGCTGCCGACCGCCACCGCGGCGCTGTGCGCCGGGCCGCGCGCGCCGTCGCGCACGGGGCAGGGGCTGCGCCCGAGGAGGTTACGCCGGCATCGCACGACACAAAGGAGACGCGGCTGCAGGCGGACCGGCGCGCCCGGCGGCTGGCCCGCTACGAGGGGCTGCGCCGGCTGCATGGGAGCGGCTTGTCCGTGCAGGAGGTCGCGCCGGCGCTGGGCATGAGCGCGACGGCGGCCTACCGCTGGCTGAAGGCCGGGGGCTCTCCCACGCACGACAAGCCCGCCCAGTTGCGGCCGCTCGACCCATACCTGCCGCACCTCGAAGCCCGCTGGCGCGAGGGGTGCCGCAACGGCTGGCGGCTCTGGCGGGAGCTGCAGCCGCTGGGCTTTGCCGGCTCGGTGAACGCGGTCGCCCGCTGGGTCGCGCGACGGCGGCGGGAGGACCCGCCCGCGCAGGCGGCCGAGGTCCGGGGCGCGGCGGCGTGGCCGGAGCCGTCCAGCCGGCGCTGCGCCCGGCTGCTGACCACCGCGCCCGACACGCTGGACGCGCAGGAGAGCGCGTTCCTGGCGCACCTGGCCGAGGCGGCCCCTGATCTCACCCAAGCCGGCGAACTCGCTTTCCGCTTCGCGGCCCTGATCCGCGGCGCACCGGACAAGAAGGCTGGGTCGGCATTGGACACTTGGCTGGCCGACGCGAAGGGGACGGCGCTCGACGCGTTCGCGCGCGGCATCAAGCGCGACCACGACGCAGTGCTGGCCGCCTTTGTCGAACCCTGGAGCACCGGTCCCGTCGAGGGGCAGATCAACCGGTTGAAGTTGCTGAAGCGGACCATGTACGGCCGAGCCAGCTACGACCTGCTGCGCTGCCGCGTCCTCGCCGCCGCTTGATGCGGCTGCGCCCGCAAGGCGCAGTGGCACCGTTTGATTGCACCAAAAGAGCGGATGAACCCGGAATCACCGGCTGGTTTCGTCGGAATACGCAGCTCAGGCCAAGGTCGGCATCGATTACCTCAATGTCCGCCTCACGCCAGCCCAGGTCGTGGGCGCGCTGGCGCAGGGCGTATTGCAGCCGCAGGCTTTCCTGGTTGCTCAGCACCTGATGCGGGGTGGACTGGCGCACGTAGACCACGGCGCGTCGGTCCAGGTGGTGTGACTTGACGAGTTCTGAACCCATGGCTCACCTCCTGCAGGACGGCGCCGAGATCTCGGGCGTCCTGCCGGCGGAGCGTCGGCCGCAGGCTGGGCCACACGTCTCGGGGGTCGATGGGCATGCCGCCTCGCTTTCACCGGCGACCGCGACCAGCTCTGCCAGCGCCTCAGGCGTGAGCTTGGTGCGCCTCCGCTCGCCAGCTGGGCTGAACGACAGGCTTGTCACGCCCAGCGGCAACACGAGCGGGGTGCCAGGCCGACACTCTACGCGCGCACAAGCACCCAGCGCCAATGTCTTGGTGACAGCAATCAGGCGGAAGCGGCGGCCGAATAAAGGATGGGTCGGGTCGGTGACCTCGACCTCGATCGGCAGCACATCGTTGTCGATAGCAGGGATATTCTTGTGCGTTGTCGCTGGACCAGGTGGTGGCATCGGTATCGTTCCTTCACCGCCGACGGCGCGTACGATCAGGAGGGTATTTTCGCTGCTGTGGCCGAGCGCTATCCGGAAGCAGCGATCAATGTGCCGCCGCGGTCCACGGCCGTGCCGAGCGAGACGGCCGAGACCGCGCCCACGCAGCGGGATCGGCATCTGCAGGGCATTGCCGAGCATGGACGGGCCGCCTGGCAGAAAGCCTCCGGCTACACGAAGCGGGCTCGGGCCGAGGCGGCCATGAGCCGGTTCAAGCAGGTGATCGGTGACGGGCTGCGCTCACGCACGGACCAGCGCAGGGCGACTGAGGTCGACGTCGCCGTCCATGTCCTCAACCGCATGCTGGAGCTTGGACGCCCAATCTCCGTCCGTATTGCCTGAACCATAGCAGGGCTGGGGTAACTGCGCCCGCATTCCTGGTCCATGCAACAGGGCTCCCTGCGCCGGCGCGCAGTGTCCTGGACAGCGCGAGCACGGCGCTACGCTCGATGGATCGGGACGGGGCACTTCACATGGGGCTGTGCCGGCCGTCTCAACCGTTCATCAAGCGCTTGACAGCGGGTAGGAAGTCCACGCTGAGTTGGACGCTTGTTCACACCTATACGCCGCTGCCGTCGCATCCAGTAGCGGCCAAGCCGTCTGGAGCCGGGACAAGAAGGTGATCGGCGGAGCAGACCCTGTCACGTCCGGCGCGTTTGGCTTCGTAAAGAGCGTTGTCCGCCTGCTGCACCAGAAGCTCGCCGCCCGTTCCACGCCGAGGGTGCGCGACCGCGACGCCTATGCTGACCGTGACTTGGCCGTTCGGGCCGGCATCGTGCGGAATGCTGAGTTCTGCAATGCTGCTCCGCAGCCGCTCGGCTATTCCGACGGCAGACTGCAGACCGGCGCCGGGCAGCAACGCCGCGAACTCCTCGCCGCCATAGCGGACCCCGAAGTCCCCGGGACCCCGCGTGTTGACCTGGATGCAATCGGCGATGCGCTGTAGCACCATGTCGCCGGCTGGGTGGCCGTAATGATCGTTATAGCTCTTGAAGCGGTCGGCATCGATCATGAGCAAGGCGAGCGGGGTTCCGTTCTCCGCGGCCGTCTGCCAAGCTCCGGTCAGCGCTGCGTCAAACGCACGGCGGTTCGCAAGGCCGGTCAGCCCATCGGTCGCTGCCACAACCGACAGCCTGCCAGCCGCCTCGACCAGTTCAGCCTCTGCGGCTAGTCGGAGCAGCAGTTCCCGGCGGAACAGGGTGCAGAGGGCGACCGTGGCAACGCAGAGCACCGCAAGGATCAGCCCGATCCCCCAGGCTTTGTGCCACCATGCCGCGTAGAGATCATCGACGGACATCGCCACACTCAGGACCAGCGGCAGATTGCCGATGTGGCGGAAGGTGTAGGCACGCTGGATGCCATCAAGCCTTGACGTTCCGATGAAGTGGCCGGAGCTGGCAGCGCTATACTGGCGGAACCCATCGGTGGCGCTAAGGTCCCGGCCGATGTCGGCATCGCGGAGCGGCCGGCGTGCGATCACCTGGCCGTCGGTGCGCAGCAGGAGCACCGCCCCGCCGGTTCCCAGGTTGAGCCGCTCGAACAGGCTCTGGAAGTAAGCCAACCGCATCGTGCCGACAACGACGCCGGCGAACCGGCCGTCCACGTCGGGACGGCGGCGGCTGATTGCGACGCTTGGATCGCCACCGCGCAGGCGACTGCGGAAGGGCCGGCTGACATACAGCCCAGCATCGGCCTGTTCCTGGTGGACCTGGAAGTAGTCGCGATCAGCGAAATTCAGCGGGTGTGGCTGCACGGCAGTGGAGTCGGCCACAACCGTGCCCACGGCATCCAGCACCAGTAGCGAGCCGAGGTACTCGGCATTTGCTGCACGGTCGAAGATCGCAGCTTGTCGCAGATCAGGGCTGATCTCGTTGATGCCGGGCAGACGCAATGCCTCGATGGTGCCCTGCAGCGAGAGGTCATAAACCTGGATGTTGCGGGCAATGTCCCGTTCCAGCGCAATTGCGAGGTTGTCCGCGGCCCGTTCCGACTGCTTCCAAGCGTCGCGGCGGGCATCGAGCAGCACGACAATGCCGAGCGCCACCATGCCAACTGCGACTACCATGCCAAGGGCAGTCAGCCAACTCACGGTACGAGCCGCTGACAAACTGCCGTCACGCGATGGCCTAAATCGGCTGCCGGCATGCAAAGTCCAGATCGCAGCCATAACGTTTGCCCTCCTCAGCAGAGGAGTAGGTCATTCAGGTGGATGCAGGAAGCGTTCTGCAACCATTCATGAAGCTGCTGACAAATCCTAAGATGTTTGTTACCGTAAGTACCGGACCTAGGGTCTAGGGACAAAGTTGGTCGGAATGGCAACGACTTTGCCGATCCTACTCACAATAGCCCTGTGCACCCTGGGTTTCGACATCTCTGATATCGCAGTAATAACATGAGCGGACCGTAAAAAAGGTGAGCATCCACAATGTGTTAGAAAACTTGTCCCTAGACCCTAGGGAAAACGTTAAGATCCACTATGTTATGGCGCTGATCAGCGTCGAGACCCGCCGCTAGGGGCTCGTCATAAAATAACTGCATCATTTCCTGGTTTCAGAGGTTTGATGATGTAGTTCCATTCGCCGTGGAACGGGTCGCGGTAGATGTTGAGTGCGGCCATGTCCTCGTCGGAGACGCGGATGCCCTTGGGGTAGGCTTTCTGGTCCAGCTCGCACCGGACCGCGAGGCCGGTCTTGGTGGTGGTGGCCCCGATCAGCTCGACGATGGTGCGGTAGCTGACCAGCGGCTTCGCCCGCCAGTTCTGGCTGATGTAGGAGAACAGGCGGTGCTCTATCTTGTTCCACTTGCTCGTGCCCGGCGGCAAGTGGTGGACGCTGATCTCCAGGCCAAGCTCGTCGGCCAGGCGCTGCAGCTCGCGCTTCCACAGCCGCACCCGCGAGCCGTTGCTGCCGCCGCCATCGGCAGTGATGGTGAGGCGCTTGGCATTGGGGTAGCGCGGCCTGCCCACCTCGTGCCACCAGCGCCGGATGGTCTGCACCGCGAACTCGGCGGTGTCATAGTCCATGCCGACGCTGACCCAGCCCGCGTTGGCGGCCAGGTCGTAGACGCCATAGGGCACCGCGCGTCCAAGCTCCTCGATCAGGAAGTCATGCACCCGCACCTGCTCGGGCGTGCCCTGCGGGCGCCACTCGCGGCCGGGGTTCCTGAACGGGCCAACCAACTCCTTCTTCTTGGTATCGACCGAGATCACCGGCTGCCCCTCGGCCAGCGCCGCCGCCGTGCTCCGGGCAATGTGGGCGAACTGCGCGTCCCGATCGGGATGGCTGCTGCCCTCCAAGGTCTTGCTGTTGCCTTGCAGGCTGAACCCCTCGGCCTTGAGCAGCACGCCCACCACCGTGTGACTGACCTGGTGGCCTTGCTTCACCAACTCGTCCGCCAGGTGGCGCAGGCTCAGGCAGGTCCAGCGCAGCGGCGACACCGGGCAACCCCGCTCGGTGGGTGACACCAGCGCCAGCAAGGTGTGAACAAGCGCCGAACTGGGACCCCACTGGAGTCGGGTCTACTGCATTGATTGCATCCAGAAAAGCGGCACAAGGGTGAGGTCCCGATCAGCGCCGATCGGGACCCCATCTGTCAGACATTTCTAGTCGTAAAGTCAACGCATTGCAGCCGTTTTTGGGAGGGGTCCCGGTCCGGCGCTTGTTCACATTCGTACCCTTTGCGGTGCGTACGACAGGGCTTTTCCTAGCCTACTCGCTGGCGATCGCGCTGCTCGGGGGCTTCACGGCGCTGGTCTCGACCTGGCTGATCCATGCGACAGGCAACCGGGCGGCCTGCTTGCGACCTTGATCGCGTAACATCCCGGCCAGCGCCCAACAGAGATGACTGCGCTCGCTGTCCCGTCCTGGTGACCGGGCTGAGGGGTCAGGCTGCTCCCGCCCGGCCGATGGCGGCCCTGAAATCACGGGGGGATGCCTGGTAGGCGAACCTGAACCGCCTGGAAAAGTGCGTGAAGTCCTTGAAGCCGCAGGACAGCGCGATCTGGCTGATGGACTCGCCGCGGAGGTGCTCGTTCTGCAGCTGGCGCCGCGACCGTTCCAGCCGGCGTTTCCAAAGATACCCGTTCGGCGTCAAGCCCTCGCCTTGGAACAACTCCTGCAAGTAACGATGCGACACACCCAGGGCTTGCGCGACCGTGGCCACAGTGAGGTTAGGATCGTGAAGGCTCTCCTCGATGTGCGCCTTGGCGCGGCAAAGGATAGCGTCCCGTCCCATCCGGGTCGCTGCCGCATCGCCCGAGGCGAGGCCGCCAAAGGCGGCCGTCAGCAATGCCTTGGTTGCGTCGGACACGCCGCGGCGTTCCGAAGGCCGGAGGTGGCCGAGCGTGCCCGCCGCGTGCTGCAGGAATGGGACGACGAGCTTGCCCATGGGCGTGAGCGCCCCAAGCGTGCGCGAAACAAAGCGCGACGACGGCCCGATCTCCTCGCGGACGGCCGCTTTCGGAACCTGGATGACCAGTTGCCGGAATTCCCCCGACAGGTTGAGCCGGTACGGACGGGTCGTGTCGAAGCAGGCGAGGTCGCCCGGTCCGAGTTGCGCTTCGCGTCCGTCCTGCTCCAAGTCGCAGGACCCGCCGATCTGCAGGATGAACAGCACCAGTTCCCGCGCGTCGCGCCGGATGTTGCGGTCAGTCCGGCGCACGACCTGGTCGCGGCTGTGGACAGACGAGAAGACCATGCCGTTCGCATCAACGGAGCTGATTTCGCCCATGAAAGGGCCGGTGTCCCGGATCCGGCACTCGTGCTCGACGAACGTGTCGCAAACGGCGCGCTGCCAGGCTGCAGGCGACGAGGCGCCAGCGGCATCGCGGTTGCTCAATCGCGGAAGACCGGTTCGGCAGCGGCCACGGACCAACTCTCCCTGCTGCGGCGCGGCACCCACGTTACCACGTCTGCCTGCCCGAAAGCAGTGCCTTCGTGCGGCATCGCGGACGCTCCGGGTCGGCAACGGCGAGGACGAAACCATGAACTGGAAAGGACATCCCGATGAGGTTGCTGCAAGCAGGGCTTTGGGGCTTGGCCGTGCTCCTGCCGGTCAACCAGGCAATGGCTGCAGAAATGAAAGCCTACCTCGTCAGCGAGGCCCAGGTCACGGACGAGGCGAAGTTCCGTGAGTATGCCGTGCAGGTCCCGGCGACGCTCAAGCCGTTTGGCGGGGTGTTCGTGGCGGTCGGCGGCAAGGCGGACCCCATTGCCGGCCCATCAACGGGACGGATCGCGATCATCGAGTTTCCGTCCCACGCGCAAGCGAAAGCTTGGCACGACTCGCCGAAATACCAGCGCATCCTCGTGCTACGTGACGCCAGCTCGACCTCGCGGGCCTATGTCGTTGACGGCGCCGGCCCCTGACGGGCGGCGATCCAGGCCAGCATCCGAACGCCGCCAGCCAAGTTATCGCGCGCCGGGAGACCAGCATGAACGCAGGCAGCGTGCCAAGGTTCGTGGTGGACACTTTGAGATCATCAACCGCCGCGAGGCCGCCAATGGTACATCCCAAGTTCAAGGCCGCGTGCGTCCAGGCAGCGCCTGCCTTCCTCGACCTTGAGGCCGGCGTGGTGAAAGCCGTGGCGCTGATCGGCGAGGCCGCCAGGAACGGCGCCAGGCTGGTCGCCTTCCCGGAAACGTGGCTGCCGGGCTATCCGTGGTTCATCTTCCTGGACTCCCCGCTGTGGGGGATGCAGTTCATCCAGCGCTACCACGACAACAGCCTGGTGCTCGACAGCCCGGAAATGGCGGCCCTGTGCGCGGCAGCCAAGGCCCATGGCATCCACGTCACCATGGGCTACAGCGAACGTGACGCCGGCAGCCTTTACATGGGGCAATGCCTGATAGACGACGGCGGGCAGCTCCTGTACGCCCGCCGCAAGCTCAAGCCGACCCACGTCGAGCGCAGCGTATTTGGCGAGGGCGACGGCTCCGACTTCCAGGTGGCCAGCACGGCGGTCGGCCGGGTGGGCGCGCTGTGCTGCTGGGAGCACCTTCAGCCGCTTTCGCGCTACGTCATGTACTCCATGCACGAGCAGATCCACATCGCAGCCTGGCCCAGCCACTCGCTATACCGGGACTCCGCTTATGCGTTCGGCCCGGAAATCACCATGGCGGCCAGCCAGATGTACGCCGTCGAGGGGCAGTGCTTCGTCTTGGCGTCGAGCGCAGTGATCTCGCAGGCGATGATGGACATCCTCTGCGACACGCCGGAGAAGGCGCGGCTGCTGAACCCGAGAACCAGCGGACCCGGCGGCGGCGGCTCCATGATCTTCGGACCCGATGGCCGCCCGCTCTGCCAGGCGCTGCCGGACGACCAGGACGGCATCCTTTACGCCGACGTCGACCTCGGCCTGATCACCTTGGCCAAGGCCGCCGCCGACCCGGTCGGCCACTACTCCCGGCCCGACGTCCTCCGGCTACTCGTCAACCGCGCGTCGCACCGTTCCGATCCCGGCGCTCATTTCAGCAACGGCAGCGGCCCCGCAGCCCCCGGCTTCGTACCTGTCCTCGCACGGCACCAGGGCCAGGCCGGACGAGCCTCCGAACCATCGGCCGACCACCGGCAGCACCGTTGACCGCTGCACCCTTGGACCTGGCCAGGGAGGCGACGAGCGCCGCGCCAGCTGCTGCCGCCGGACCCGCGGGCGGCCTCGGCGGTTACCTGGATCAGCTGCCGCTGAACGGCCGCCACGCGCTCATCTTCCTGGTCAGCTCGGTCGGGTTCTTTTTCGACGCGATCGACTTGCAGTTCCTGGGCCTTGCCGTCCCATCCATCTCGAAGGAGTGGGGCCTGACGCCAGGTTCAATCGGATGGCTGTTCAGCCTGACGGCCGCTGGCATGCTGCTTGGCAGCTACGTTTTCGGCACGCTGTCGGATCATGTCGGCCGCCGGGCCTGCTTCCAAGTGACCATTGCCCTGTTCGCGCTCGGCAGCGGCTTGTGCTTCTTCGTCGGCAACATCTGGCAGCTCGGAGCGCTGCGCGTCCTGACCGGGTTCGGCATCGGCGGGTTCATCCCGGTGGACACGGCCATCATGTCGGAGTTCATGCCGACCCGACGGCGCGGGCTGATGACGGGCTTGTGGAACCTGTCCTTGTCGGTGGGCTACATCGTGTCCGCGAAGATCGCAGCATCCGTCATTCCGGGCTATGGGTGGCGATCGCTGTTCCTGATCGGCTTCGCGCCGGCGGTCCTGGTCCTGCTCGTCCGCCGCATCGTGCCGGAAAGCCCCCGCTACCTGCTCACGCGGGGCCGGAGGGAGGAGGCCCGCCGCTTCGTTTCCTGGATCAGCGGCGACAAAGCTCTCCCGCCCGACCTCGACGCCGTGTTCGACCACCCGTTGCAGCCTGCAAACCCCAGGCTGTCAGTTGCAGAGCTGTTCTCGCGGGGGTACCGCGTCCGCACCGCGTTCAGTTGGTCGGTCTGGTTCTTCCTGATGTTCTGCTACCTCGGTTTGCTGCCATGGCTGCCGACCCTGCTCGGCCAGTACCGCAACGTTCCCATGGCCGACGTGTTCGGGATCATGGTCGCCCTGTCCGCCAGCGGGGTGGTCGGGCGGGTAGTCGTGGCCTTGCTCATTGACAGGGTTGGGCGGCGGGCCTTGATGATTCCGTTCGCCTTGGCCGCCATGGTCGCCGCCTTCGCCTTCGGGCGGCAAACGGAGGCAACAATGCGCCGAGCTTTCCTGCGCCAAGTCGGCACGCCACCTGGCAACTACCGTGACCGGTTCCGGCAAACCGGCACCACTTCCATCAGCCATGCCCAGGAGACTCGCCCATGATTGATCCCAGCAAGCATTTGCAGATCGGCTCTCTTCTCTTTGAGGGTCTTGACCAGATTGATCTCACCGGCCCATTCGAGGTGCTGTCCCGCATCCCGAACTCCACCTACCGCATCTACGCGAAGAGCACGGCTCCGGTGAAGGACATCGTCGGCCTGCAGCTGGCAGCCAACGCCGACCTTGCATCCGCGCCTAAGCTCGACGTGCTTCATGTCCCGGGTGGCCCCGGTCAGGAGGCGCTGATGGAAGACGAGGCCGTGCTGCAATGGGTGCGGCAGCAGGCGGCATCCGCGCTGTGCGTGTTCTCCGTCTGCACCGGGGCGCTGATCTGCGGTGCGGCGGGGCTGCTGAAGGGCAAACGGGCGACCACGCATTGGACCGCCATGCATCTGCTGCACCATTTCGGTGCGACCCCTGTGGACCAGCGCGTAGTCGAGGACGGCGACCTGCTCTGCGCGGCCGGTGTCACAGCCGGCATCGACGGTGCCTTGCGGCTCGCGGCGCGGCTGCGCGGTGACGACGTGGCGCAGGGCATCCAGCTCTATATGGCCTACCAGCCCGAACCGCCGTTCGACGCAGGCTCGCCCGAACGGGCGCCTGCGGCGGTCACTGCCCGCATGCGCGCAGGGGCAGCCAACCTCACCGAAAGGCGCGAGGCGACAGCGCGCCGCATTAGCACCTGCCTCGGCCTGACTGCCTCCGCAACATGACCGGCTCCGGTTTCTCGACACCCGTCCCACAGTGCACGGGCTGGGGGGCCGGGCTCGCATTGCTGGTTGCCCTCGGCTACTATGGTTTCCTGCTAATGGGCGCTTTCGTGCCGCAGGTGCTCGCACAACCCGCCATCGGCCACGTTCCATGGTCCTTCGTCCTGGGTGCCGGCCTGCTGGTCATAGCCGTCTTGACCACCGGGGCTTACGTGCTGATCGCCAACGCGGCCGACAGCCTGACGGAGGCGCAGTCGTGACCGGCCAAGCCAGGGCAAACCCGGCCGCTATCACCCTCTTCATCCTGTTCGTCGCGGTAACACTTGTAATTACATGGCTCGCCGCCCGACGGTCGCAGTCGCGCAACAGCTTCTACACGGGCAGTGGTCAGCTTTCGCCACTGGCCAATGGCCTCGCCATGGCCGGCGACTACATGTCGGCCGCCGCCTTTCTTGGCGTCTCCGGGCTGATCACCATTGTCGGCTTCGACGGCATAATCTACGGCATTGGTTTCGTGATCGGCTGGCCAATCGTGCTGTTCCTGATCGCCGAGCGTCTGCGCCGGCTGGGCCGCTTCACCTTTGCGGACGCGCTCTCGCACAACCTGTCGGAGAAGCCGGTCCGGGTGTTCGCCGCGATTTCGTCCCTGACGGTAATCGCCTTCTATCTGATCGCGCAGATGGTCGGCGCCGGGCAGCTCGTGCAGCTGTTATTTGGGCTGGATTATGCCTATGCAGTGGTCATCGTGGGCGTGCTGATCATCTGCTACGTCACCTTCGGCGGCATGGTGGCGACCACCTGGGTGCAAATTATCAAGGCGGTGTTGCTGCTCTGCGGCGCCCTCGTGGTCACGGTGATGACGCTTGCGCATTTCGAGTTCGATCTCTCGGCCCTAATCGACCGGGCCGTGGCCGTCCATCCAAAGCATGCGGCGATCCTGGCGCCGATCGCCATCGCCGCCGATCCGATATCTGGCCTCTCGCTTGGGATCGCGCTCATGTTCGGCACCTCGGGACTGCCGCATATCCTGATGCGCTTTTTCACGGTGCCCGATGCGCGGGCGGCCCGCGGCTCCGTGTTCTTCGCCTGCCTGTTCAACGCCCTGTTCTTCCTCATGGTGTTCGTAATCGGTTTCGGCGCGGTCGCCCTGGTGCTGCCGGACCCGGCTTACCAAGCTGCCGGCGGCGGCCTGCGCGGCGGCTCCAACATGGCTGCGATCCACCTCAGCTACGCGGTCGGCGGCGACGTGTTGATGGGCTTCATCTCGGCCGTCGCCTTCGCCACCATCCTGGCGGTGGTGGCGGGCCTGACGCTTGCCGGCGCGTCCGCGGTCAGCCACGACCTGTTCGCCCGCGTGCTCGGCATCGCCGACGAGAAGCGGGAGTTGCGCATTTCGCGCATTGCAACGGTTGGGATCGGCATCGCCGCGATCCTGCTGGGTCTTGCTTTCCGCACCCAGAACGTCGCCTACATGGTCGGGCTCGCCTTCGCCATCGCAGCCAGCGCGAACTTCCCGATCCTGGTGCTGGCGATGCACTGGCGCCGTCTGACCACGGCAGGCGCGCTGGCGGGCGGCATGATCGGCCTCGTGTCGGCGTTGGGCCTGACGATCATCGGCCCGGCGATCTGGGTCAAGACGCTGGGCTATCCGGCGCCGATCTTCCCGTATGATCCGCCGGCACTCCTGACCGTGCCGCTGGCCTTTACCGTTGCCTGGGCAGTGTCGCTGTTGACGCAGCGGACACGGGTGCCGGCCCAGACGGTACGGAGCGCCGGAGCCGCCTGATGCAGTTCACGGCTTGAACACCACCATAGCCCATTGCAGGAGATCATCGATGTCCGGCACCACGAGCATCGCCGCCACGGACGGCTCGGGCGGCTTCGACACCTTTGCCGCCATGCCTTCCAACGGCGGCCCGCATGGCGCGGTCGTGTTGATCCAGGAGATCTTCGGCGTGACGAGGTGATGCGGGACATTGCGAGGCAGTTCGCCGACATGGGCTGCCTCGTCGTCGTGCCAGACCTGCTCTGGCGCATTCGCCCGGGCGTAAACTTACCGACAAGACTAAGGCGGAGTGGAGGCAGGGCAATCGCTTGAGAGCCACTTACGTTGACTGCCGGAGCAAGGCTTCGAGGTAGCTGGTGTCTTAAGCGGCGGATTTCCTGCGGGCTTTGAGGCTATGCTTGTCCTTTGGCCCTCGCAGCAGGTTCATGGCCATGTGGCGGACGGTGGCCATGTTCTGCGGCCCCATGCCGGATCGCAAGCGGCTGAGGTTCTCGTGGAACACCACATCCAGTATCCAGTGCAGCCGGTTCTCGACGTGCCAGTGGCAGCGCACGGCGTGGGCGAACAGCCGGGCGTCAAGCGGCAGGGAGGACAGGTAATAGCGCCGTTCGAGGCTTGTGCTGCCGCCCCGCTCCACCTCAGCCTTCACCATGGCGACGGCGCGCAGGCCGGGGAAGCTGGGTGCGCCGGGGTAGCGGCGGGCGGCGTTGAGCCAGTCCACGTCGTGGCTGACCCGGTGGCGTCGGACCTCAATGCGGCTGTGGTCTCCGTCAGTGTTGTCAAAGCTGCTGTGCAGCTTGGCATCCGGATCGTCCAACAGGCGCCGGATGTCGTCGTGCAGGCTGGGCTGGTTGTCCTTGACCGCGAGCAGGTAATCGCCGCCGCGGTCGAGCACGGCCTGAGCGATGCGGGTCTGGCAGCCCATGGCATCTATGGTCACGAGCGCGCCGGTGAGCGCCAGGCGCTCCAGCAGCAGCGGGATCGCGGTGATCTCGTTCGACTTGGCCTCGCACGCCTGCTGGCCCAGCACGAGCCGCTGGCTGCTGGCCCAGGCCGAGACCAGGTGCAGCGGCCCACGCCCCTTGCCGCGGTCGTGCGTGCGGCGCGAGGTCTTGCCGTCGATAGCGATGACCTCGGGGATGGTAGCCTCAGGGGCAGCAGCCTCAGGGGCGGCGGGCGCCGGCCCGCGCAGGCCCTCGACCCAGGTGGTGAAGCACTGGGCGAACAGCGCGCCGTCGATGGCGTTCACCACGTCGTTCAGGGTGTCGTGGCTGGGCAGGCCGTCCTTGAACGGCAGCAAGCGGCGGAGGAAGTCCTGGTGCGTCTGGCCCCAGCGCCTAACCTCCACGAAGTCCTCCGCCCAGGCCAGCGTGCCGCACAGCACGAGCAACACCACCTCCGGCAAGGGATACAGCACCTTCCAGGACTGGCGGGGGTCCTCCAGGGCGGCAAAGTGGTCAATCAGCGACGGCGCAGCAGGCAAAGACATGCATAGGGTCCGAGCTCGTGGAACCCCATCCAAACCACATCCTCGCCAACCCAAAAACCCGCCCCCGTGTCCAGGCCAAATCTCAAGCGATTGCCCTGAGAGCGGAGGGAAGCGTTTGCCTTGTTGAACGCCTTTGACCAAGATGATGGCATTAGGGACCTGAAGGCCACCGTGGCAGCGGCCCGCATGGTGGCAGGTTGCAACGGCCGGGTGGGCACGGTGGCCTACTGCCTGGCCGGACGGCTGGCAGTTGGCATGGCCCTGCATTTGGATGTGGACGTGACGTGTCCTACTACGGCGTGGCGCTGGACAGCTTCCTAGGCGGGCCTGGGTCCATCCGCGTCCGGTTGCTGCTGCACATCGCCAAGCACGATGAGTTTTTCCCGGAGGCAGGCCGGGCCAAGTTGCCCGGGGAGCTGCAGGGCAACCCGCACGTCCAGGCCCACGTTGTACCCGGACATCGGCCACGCTATTGCAAGGGTTGGCGGCGTGCACTGGCAGGGACGCGCAAAAAAGTTTTCAACGGCCGCAGCGCCGAAGCGCTCGCGGCGGCACTCGGGTAGCCTGGCATGGCCACGGAGGCCGTCATCGAGTCCGGCATCACCAGCGTCACCACAGCCTACGCGCTGCTTGAGCGTGGCCACGAGGTGACGGTGCTGGACCGGCATCGATACGCCGCGATGGAGACCTCGTTCGCCAACGTCGGCTAGTTGCTCAGTCCCGGAGTGTGATGGTGCAAGTTCACCCCTGACCCGTCAGCAGGAGGATGCACTATAGGTAACTGCTCAACCCGGTTGAGAGACGACCTGCCCGCGCAGGGTTTGTTGGATAGCTTGGTAGGCGCCCACGCCCCGGCGTGCGGCGGTGCCGATGACGGAGCGCACGCCCGCAAACAGGTCAGCGCCCCAAGTGGAGCGGAACCCGCCGGTGACCTTGCGGTATGTGGCGGTGGGCCGCAGTTCGCGCTCGGACCCGTTGTTGTCGGCTGGCACCTCGGGATGGTCGAGGAAGGTGAACAGGTGCGATCGGAGTTTGCCGTATCGCTTTCGCAGCCGCTGGCCGTCATGGTGGGTGGGCGCCAGTGCCATGACGGCGTCGAGCGCGCACTCGAGCCGCCGGCGGTATTCGCGCCGGGTGCTCGGGGCCAGGGTGCGGCTGCGTCGGGCGAGCACGACGGCGCGCAGCAGCAGCGCCTTCATGCGCGGGGCGAACACGGCGTCGCCGGCCTCAGTGGCGTAGGTGCAGTCGCGCAGCTGGTGCGCCAGGCAGATCTGCCATTGCTCGGCATGGCCCTGCTGCGCGCCGTAGAGGTCAGACACCCACAGCGGCGGCCGGTGCCCGTCCAGCACCTCGGCCACCACGCCGGCGCCCCGGCTGCGGCGAATGACATGGATGACCACCTCGTCGTTCTGAAACACCCAGTTCCAGCACGTGCGGCCATCGATGCGCACGCTGGTCTCGTCCGAGCAGATCACGCGGGCGCGGCGCAGGCGCGCGAGGATGCTGGCCACGTCGGCATCAAAGGCGGGCCTGCCGCGGCGGAACGCCGCGTCGAGAGCGCCCTCGCTGACAGCCAAGCCGAACAGCTCGCCCAACAGCCGGCTCAGCCGCCGGTAGCTGATCGCGTGCACGAAGCGCAGATACATGGCCAGCGCCACGATGCCCACGCTGAACGGCGTGCCCGGCTCAAGTCCCTCCGGCACCGGCGCAAGCGTGGTGCCGCCGCAGCACCCGCAGCGGCCGGCGTAACGCTCCACCCGCGTCACCACCGGCGCGACCCGGGGCAGGTCGATTTTGTCGTAGCGCCCGTGCAGCAGGTAGCGTCCGCGGATGTGGTGTAATTTCGGAACCGGCAACGGTGTAGGGCTGAGGTGGCCATCGAATCGGCGGGCTAGGGTGGAGTTGCGAGGCTCTAACTCAGACCCAAGAGGACCCGATGACCGACGACAGATTGCCACTGGCCGAACTGATGCAGAAGGCCAGCGGTGACGACTTTCTGCGCAGCGTGGCCGAAGCCGTGGTGCAGCTCCTGATGGAGACCGACGTGGACGGCCTGATCGGCGCCGGACGCCACGAGCGCAGCGCCGAGCGGCAAACCTACCGCAACGGCTACCGCGACCGGACGCTGGACACACGCCTGGGCAGCTTGCAGCTACGCATCCCCAAGCTGCGGCAGGGCAGCTACTTTCCTCCTTTCCTCGAACCCCGGAAGACCACGGAGAAGGCCCTTGTCGCGGTGATCCAGGAAGCTCGCGCAAATCCTTCGGATTTCGCTGGGATCGGCGGCGTGTCCACGCGCCGGGTGGACGACCTGGTGCAGGCGATGGGCCTGAGCGGCATCAGCAAGAGCACCGTCTCCAAGCTGTGCAAGGACATCGATGACCGGGTGCATGCCTTCCTCGACCGCCCGCTTGTCGGCGATTGGCCCTATCTGTGGCTAGACGCCACCTACCTGAAGCAGCGCGAGGGCGGTCGGATTGTCAGCGTGGCCGCCATAATCGCCGTGGCCGTGGACAGCGAGGGCAAGCGGGAGATCGTGGGCCTGCACATCGGCCCGAGCGAGGCCGAGACCTTCTGGGCCACGTTCCTGCGCAGCCTGGTTAAGCGCGGCCTGCGCGGGGTCAAGCTCGTCATCTCGGACGCGCACGAGGGCCTCAAGGCCGCCATACGCCGGGTGATGGCGCGACGTGGCAGAGGTGCCGAGTTCATTGGATGAGGAACGCGTTGGCCTACGTGCCCAAGGGCCAGCAAAGCATGGCGTCGGCGTCCCTGCGCCAGGCGTTCCTGCAAGACGACGCGGAGAAGGCGCACCAGGTCTGGCGCGCAGCCGCGGACGGGATGCGCCAGCGCTGGCCGAAGCTCGGCGCGTTCATGGACGACAGCGAGCACGACGTGCTGGCTTACATGGGCTTCCCCGAGCAGCACCGGGCCAAGCTGCACTCGACGAACCCGCTGGAGCGCTTGAACAAGGAGGTGAAGCGCCGCGCCGACGTGGTGGGCATATTTCCTTCGGAACAGTCGATCATCAGGCTGATCGGCGCCGTGCTGCTGGAACAGAACGATGAGTGGCAGCTCCAGCACCGCTACATGCAGGTCGAAGGCATGGCCGGACTGGTCCCGCCCACCATCGACGGCGAGGCCACGTTTCTCCCGTCTGCCCAGATCACACCCCAGGCCGCGTGACCCGTGGCCACCCAGCTCTGCACCGAAATTACACCAGCTTGACGGACGCTATCCGTGCAGCACATGGTCTGCTTCGCCGAGCGCCGCCTGGCAGTGCACGCACCGGACCGGCTTGGCGCTGACAACCTCATCAGGCGCCGCGGCCAGCGCTCGCCCACCACCCATACGCCCCAAGCTGCCCGGGCGTGGGCCTTGGCGCTTGCCCTTCTCCGGCCGGTTCGGCTTCCGGCCCTTCGATGGCGGCAGGCTGGAGTTGTCCGGTGTTTTCGGCGGCGCCCCGAGCCTTGCTTCCAGCTCGGCCACCCGCACGGTCAACGCCTGAACCTGCGCCCATAGCGCCCGGATCAACACATCCTTCTCCTCATGCGTCAGCTGGCTGAGATCAGGAAGCTCGGTCATCCCAGCCTTCAATTCCAGCCGCACAGGCTACGTCAAGCCGCCTCGCGCACAGCCTCGCTCACGCCAACCCACGAGGGGGTTGAGCAACTACCACTATAGCAAGCGTTCTTCACGGCAGCGCCCCAACAACGCCGCGCGTTCAAGCCGAGCTCCAAACGACGCAAGCGTCGTCCCGTGCCCCCGCCGCACAATATCGCGCAGCGATCCCCTGGAGGGAGTACTGGCGAAGCCGGTGCAAGGCTCACCGAGGCCGAGGAGGCCATCATCGTCGAGTTCCGGCGCCGCACTCTCCTGCCGCTTGACGACGTGCTCGGATGCCTCAAGGACCAGATCCCCAACTCGCCTGCAGCGCCCTGCACCGCTGCCTGGCCCGCCACGACATCTCCCGACTGCCCCGGGACGAGGAGGCCGCCTCCAAACGCAAGGCATTCAAAGAGACAGGATCGGCCATGTTCACATCGATAGCGCCCAGCTCCAGTCCGCCGAGGGCAAGACGCACATGTTCCTCGCCATCGACCGCGTGACCAAGTTCGCCTACGTCGAGTTCCACCACGGCCCAGGCAAGATGGAGGGCGCCGCCTTCCTGCGCGACGTCGTCCAGGCCTTTCCCCACCAGATACGCATTGTGCTGACCGACAATCGCGACGCGATCCCCGGAGGGATGTCAGCGAAGCTGACAGGGGCGTCGCGTTCACCAAGAACGCCTCGACCAAGTGGGACACCATGCAGCACCCGTTCGACCGCGTATGCGACGAACACGGCATCGAGCACAGGCTCACCAAGCCCTATCATCCCTGGACCAACGCCCAGGCCGAGTGCATGAACCGAACCGTCAAGGACGCGACCACCAAGGAGTTCCATTACAGCACCACCCAAGCCCTGTGCGCCCACGTCATCGCCTTCGTGTCGGCTTACAACTTAGCCAAGCACCTCAAAGCACTCCGATGGCGAACACCCTTCCGAACCATCTGCGACGCCTGGAAAACCAACCCAAACCCGTTCAAGGTCAACCCGCACCACCTCACCCCGGGACCAAACACGTAGTAGAATGACACTCGTGATGCTGGCGACCTCCGTCAGCGACATCTTGAGCGAACTCTGAGTGGACGGCATCAGGAATGGCACGATCAGCACGTCATACATTTCGAGCGCAAAGCCGAGATGCAGGAGCTGATGATGGCGAACCGTTCGCTCCGGCTATAGCTGTCTGTAACTATCAACTCTCCCCCGTGCCCGGTCGTTGACCTCCGTATCAGCGTTCTCGTTCAGGCGTCTGCGTACGGCGCTGCTGGCGGCGCGATGCAGGCGGCTGAACGGCGCGTGCGATGCTGAGGCCCCGGCTACTGGCGGGCGCCGCGGCGCTTCTGCACGCTCGCGGATCAACCCAGCTTTTACCATGGACGTGTTCTTTATCGTGATACCCTGCCTTTTCTCTTCGCGAGCACGTCATGGGAGCGACGCGCCGTTGATCGAAATCCTGTTGCGTTGTCCATATAGTGGATTTCACATGATCTGTTGGAAGTCCTTGCAGAATACTGCCCCGCTGCCTTCCTTAGACGCCCGGATGGACCATCAGGCAGGTGCCCAGAGCATCCACCGTGCCGCGGCTGTGCTTCGCGTGCTGGCCTCCGGGCTCAGTAGCGGGCTGAGCTTGCAGGAGGTCACGAGAGTGACGGGTTTCTCGCGCCCAACTGTGCATCGCATTCTGCATGCGCTGGTCGAGGAGGGCTTAGTCGAGCAGCACCTCCGGAGCCGCCGTTATGCAATTGGAGAGCAGGTCCCGATGCTGGCGCTCGCCCGTCAGCGGCAATCGCCGTTGCTGGATGCGGCCAGCCCAATTGTCGCGCAGGCTGCGCGCGAACTTGGCGACACTCTGTTCTTGACCGTTCGCACTGGAGACGAAGCATTGTGCCTGGCTCGGCGCATGGGTCCATACCCGATCCAGGTGCTGGTGATCGAGGTTGGTGCCAGGCGCCCGCTCGGGGTGAGCAGCGCGGGGCTGGCGATTCTAGCCCGGCTGCCGCCCGAGAAGGCCTCCAACATTATTCTGCGTAATGCTAGCCGCTTCGACTCTTTCCGAACCGATGCTGCCGCAGTCAAGGCCGAGCTCGATAAGACGCGGGAGCGGGGGTACGCCCTCCGCGACCCCGGCCTCATTCCGGGAACTAAGGCGCTTTCGGCGGCGATCGCCGAGACCGCCGCCAGCCCTACCGCGGCGCTGACCATTGCGGGGATCCCCCAGCGTATGCTGGCCCGCCGGGAGGCGCAGCTCGCGAGGGATCTTACACGTTTCGCGGCCGAAGTGGAAACGCGGCTGACGCCCTCGGCTCGCCGTTAGGCGTCCTCGGGCACATTTGGGCCGCCGTGCTTCTCGATGAAGGTAGCTGGCTTCGTCCGGCGTCGATCCACGGTGAAATTGAAGATGTCGAACCGGTTGTAGCTGCCAACCAGGTCCTGGATTGCTTTCGGGGCAACACAGCGGCATAGGTCTATCTCGCCGTACAGCAGACACTCGTCCGGTTGGGACGCCTCCGCGACCACTGAGCCGCTCGGGTCGATGATCACCGAGAGCGCCCGCGTGCAGCCTTCGAGGAAGTCAAGGTGACTGCTTTCTAGATCCCCGAGACGATCGCGGAAGGACGCATCGATCGTGGATGCGACAGCGAGCGAGAAGGCCTTTGCCTCTGTCGAATGAGTGGTGGACCGTGCGCGAAGTGCCTTGCCCATGTCCAGCCCAGGACCCTGTCTACTGCTTCGCGATGGCCAGACGGCTGGCCAGGACGATATGTGCAGCTGCTCGCCTTCCGTCATAAGGGCGAAGCGGGCCAGCGGATTAACATTCTCGCCGCAGATAAGCACGCCGACCCGTCCTACCGAGGTATCGATGACACGCAATCCCGCAGCGTCCCCCGGCGTCCAAATCAGCTTCTCGTAGAATGTCGGGACCATCTTCCGATGGTGGCTGAGGATTTGCCCCGTTTGGGCCACTATAACATTGGAATTCCACAAGCATCCGACGCTCGCGTTTGTGCTCTCGCTGAAGCCGAGCGACACGACAATGTTGCCCTCACGTGCAGCTTTCTGGATGCGGGCCATCTCAGGGCCGGCGATGTTGATCGAGTTCGCGGCGTATGCCTCGAATAGCCGCTCGCCATCGATAGGTGCCTCAACGGCCAGCCAGTAGGGGAAACCGGGCACGAACGCCTCCGGAAAGGCGATTAGACCGGCTCCATTCCGGGCGGCTTCCGCAATCGCGGAGCACGCCTTGTCAAGGGTCCGGCTGGCATCCAGGTAGGCCGGCGCGAGTTGCGCGGCGGCCACTCGGAATATCGTGTTCGGCTGCATGATTGTCTCCGTCATTTCGCGTTCCGCTCGCGATCCGGCTACCCAGCGCTCGTCGCGAGTTCATGGCTCGGGGCGGGGCGCCGGGTTTC
This sequence comes from uncultured Acidobacteriaceae bacterium, assembly GCA_964243455.1. GTDB lineage: Bacteria > Acidobacteriota > Terriglobia > Terriglobales > Acidobacteriaceae > Granulicella. Next base: position 23,925 of record CAXTGN010000003.1, on the reverse strand, counting down.
CGGTAGCATGAGCGTCATGGCAAGGAATACGGCAATGCTGGGTATGGCGACTGCGCAGATTCCCAGCGCCAGGTCCTGGGACGCGTATGCTGCGGCTACCGGGACTACGACCAGGGCGATGCTGCTCGTCCCACGCCCGACCATGTAGATGGTCGAGACCGCCGTTGCCCGTACTGCGGTCGGGAAAAGCTCGGACAGCCAGGGCCCGGCGACCGCGAGCGAGGAGTGCCCCATCATGAACGCAAGATAGATCCAGAAGGCTGGGAACGTCGCCAGGCTACCGTGATAGGGCCCGCGCCCGACCGTTAGGAACCCCGCCGCCATCACCAGCCATGACACGCACGGCAGAAGCGCTCCGAAGCGGCGACCCCAGCCGTCGCTCAGAAAGCCGATTGCGAGATAGCACAGACCGCTTATAGCCGACGTGACAAGCGTCGCGTTCCGGACGACGTCCTGGGGCGCCTGTAGGGATTTCTGCATGTACGTCGGCATGAAGACCGCGACGGAGAAGTAACAAACCATGTAGGCGGTCAACCACAGAGTGGCTTTCACCGTCAATGCGAGCAAGGGACGCGAGAAGAGCCGGGCGAACGTGTTCCCCCCTGTTGCTGTCTGCACGTCTGGATAAGCGGATTGCATCCTGCGGTGCTCCTTCCAAACCTCCGACTCAGGCATGTAGAGCCGCACGAACACGATCAGTAGGATCGGAGCACCGCCTGTGAGCAGGGCCACGCGCCACCCCCAGTCCACGCTGAACGCGGTGGTGGCCCATGCCCCGACGATTGAGGCCGCCGAACTCGAGATCACCGCACTTCCCTGTATGAACGCGCTCCCCAGGCCTCGTCGGTTCTTGTTCCAGGCCTCGTTGAACATGACCATGCCGGCGCCCCATTCGCCGCCCAGGCCCACCCCCGTCACTAAGCGGAGGACGGTCAGGGACGGGTAGTCCCAAGAGAGGGCGGAGGCCACCGATCCCGCGGCGAAGACGAGCAGGGAAAGCTGGAGCGCCTGCTTCCTCCCCAACCTGTCCCCGATCCAACCGAACAGGGCGCCCCCCAGGACCGAGCCGATCAGGGTGACACTGGTCAGGCTTGCGGCCTGACCAAGCGATATGCCCATCGACTTCTGCACGGCAGGCATCACGAACGGCATTATCAGGATATCGTAGAAGTCCAGTGCGAAGCCAAGTATGCAGGACAGGATGATGGCCGTCTTCTGTTGCTGACTGTATTCGGGGAGATTGGGCCAGGGCGCTGTCATTTCAGTCTTTCCATGATTTCTGCTTGCTTGCGTGCGTCCAGAGTGACTCAACCATCCTAGGGCCGTTCGCCCAGGTCCACGGTAATCGCGTGAAACTGTCCACACTGTGGACTTATGCTAAAACTTGCGATTTCTCACGCGTGGGTACCGTCAACTTGTTGGACTTAGCATTACAGTTGCAGGACCCTTCCTAAATCTGGCATATCCTGGCGATTTGGAGTGCGCGGGATGTCGGGTGCCTCGATGGAGGCGACGCTGGAGCTGTGGGCGTCGTCGTTGCGGGAGGTCAAGGGCCGCCTGCGTCCCTTGTTCACCCAAGCGCGCGTGGCGCAGTTGGCGGGCCTGTTCCTGGATGGCCTGCTGGGGACGGAGCGGCGCAAGACCGGCTGGATGCGGGCCGAGGCGGCCGGTGACCCTGGTCCCTGGCGCCAGCAGGCCATCCTGGGCCGCGGCCAGTGGGATGCGGACGCGCTACGGGACATGGTGTGCGACTATGTGCTGGAGACGCTGTCCGACCCCGATGCGGTTCTGGTGATCGACGAGACCGGCTTCCTCAAGCAGGGCAAGTCGTCGTGCGGCGTGGGACGGCAATACACGGGTTCGGCCGGCAAGGTCACCAACTGCCAAGTGGGCGTGTTTGCGTCCTACGTGTCACGGCACGGTCATGCCTTCATCGACCGCGCCTTGTATCTGCCCAAAGCCTGGACGGACGACCCTGGTCGGTTGGCAGCAGCCCACGTGCCGTCCGAGGTTGCCTTCGCCACCAAGCCGCGCCTGGCGGTGCAGATGATCGGTCGCGCCATCGCAGCCAACGTATCTTTTTCCTGGGTGGCGGCCGACACCGTGTATGGCGTGGGCGAGCTTGAGATGGCGCTGCGCCGGGCCGGTCGCGGCTATGTGCTGGGCGTTAACGCCACGCACCAATTCCACTCCTGGAGCGCCAAGCTGTCCGTGTCCGGCACAGCCGAGGAGGTCGCCGAAGACCTTGACGCCTCGGCATGGCAGCGCCTGTCGGCCGGCCCGGGCACCAAGGGGCCGCGGCTCTACGACTGGGCCTATCTGGAGTTGGCCGACCTCGATGCGGCTGAGTTCAACAAGGCGCTGAGCGGCGCCTGGACCCGCGGCCTGCTGATCCGGCGCAGCCTGGCCGACGGCAAGCTTGCCCATTTCACCACCTGGTGCCCCGCGGGCACGGCCGCAGCCAAGCTGGTCCAGGTCGAGGGCTGCCGCTGGGCCATCGAGGACAGCTTCGAAACCGCCAAGAACGAGCTTGGCCTCGATCACAATGAGACCCGCTCCTGGCACGGTTGGCACCGGCATATCAGCCTGGTCATGCTGGCGTTTGCCATGATGGCCAGCATCCGCCATCGCGCGAACCAGCCCGCCCCACAAAAAACACCGCCGCGCCTGCCCCAGACCCAGACACACCGGACCTAGACACGCCAGCCTCATGCACCCCAGCCCCAGGCAGCCCAGACCTCATCCGCTGGTCGGTCCAGGAACTCCGACGCATCGCCACCCGCCTGGCCCAGCGCCGCATCCAGCCCGCCTACGTCATCGCCTGGTCGCTCTGGCGCAGGGCACATCAAGCCGCCGCACAACGCTCACATCTGAAACGAAACCAGCAACTGTATTGGTAGTGCAGCTTGCCGCGGACGCGAAGGAACAGCTTCATTTAAATGCCACTTGTCGCCTGGCTTTGGCCTGCGCCGCTTCAGGGTGTTGGCAAACAGCCGGCCGAGGCGCAGGCCCCACTCGCGGATGCTCTCGTAGGACACGACCACGCCGCGGGCAGCGAGGATCGTCTCGACGTCGCGCAGGCTCAGGCTGAAGCAGTGATACAGCCACACCGAGTGCTCGATCACCTCGGCCGGGAAGCGGAAGCCGCGGTAGGGATTGGGGCACGTCATCATGACGCCCGAGATGCCACGGTCCGACCGAAGCCGCCAACCTGACAACGCCCGCGACCAGGATGCCGTGCAGGCCGCCCTCGACCTGCCCTGGACCACAAGCCCCGTCGAAGGGCAGGTCAATCGCATAGAGACCATCAAGCGATCCATGTACGGCCGCGCCGGCTTCGACCTCCTACGCGCCCGCGTCCTGAACGCCGCATGACCCCGCAACGGCCACCAACTGCACGGCAAATGCGGGAGAACCAAGTTCGGTTCTCCCGCACTTCCCGTGCTGTCGTTTCGGGTTCGGATGATCAAGTAAGGAGGCCCTCCTTGTTGAAGGTCTTCCTTGCCCACGCGCGTATTGCCCCTGATCCCCGCCGGCCTCGCCATCGTGGAGGTCGTGTCCACCGCCGATCACGTCGTCATCACATCCAGCCCGCATCAGCCGTCTGCCGCCTGTCCCACCTGCGCCCAGGTGTCGCAGCGGCTGCACAGCCGCTATCAGCCCACCCTTGCCGACCTGCCCTGGCAAGGCCGTCTAGTGGCGCTGCAGGTCCAAGCCCGACGTTTCCGCTGCCTGAACCCGTCCTGCGCCCGCCAAACCTTCGCCGAACGCCTGGCCGGGGTTGCGCCCGCAGCCGCACGCCGGACCAAGCGGCTGGGCGACCTGCAGGGTCACCTCGCCCATGCGCTCGGCGGCGAGGCCGGCCGGCGCCTGGCCGAGAGGCTGGCCATGCCGGTCAGCGCCGACACGCTGCTGCGTATGGCCTGTGCTGCCAGCAATGATCGCGAGCCGCCGCCCACCCCGCGCGTTCTCGCCGTCGATGATTGGGCCTGGCGCCGAGGTCACCGCTACGGAACGGCCCTGGTCGACCTGGAGCGCAACACGATCGTGGACCTGCTGCCTGACCGCCAAGCCGACACCCTGGCCGGGTGGCTTCGTCAGCACCCTGGGGTCGAGATCGTCGCGCGCGACAGGGCGGGCGCCTACGCGGACGGCGTGCGCCAGGGCGCGCCGGATGCGGTCCAGGTGGCGGACCGCTGGCATCTGCTGCGCAACCTCGGCGACGCAATCCGCAGCATTGTCGATCGCCATCATGCCGCCATCCGCCGGGCGGCGAAGCAGGCCAGCGAGCAGGAAAGCGCGCTGCCCCAGCCAGCACCGGCAGCCGAACCGGACGAGCCCCGGCCGGGCACGACGGCGCGGCGCAGCCAGGCCTCCCTGGCCCGGCGGCAAGTCCGCTACGAGGATGCCGCACGGCTGCACGCGGCCGGCGCCTCCATCGCGCGCATCGCCGCCCAGCTTGGCGCCGAGCGCAAGACGATCCGGCGCTGGCTTCGGGCCGGAGGCCCATCGCTCTGGCGCAAGCCGCCGCGGTTGGGCGGGCTTGCCCCCTATCTCGACCGCCTGGAACGACGCTGGGCGGAGGGCTGCCGCAACGCCGCCCTGCTGTGGCGCGAGCTGATCCAGCTCGGCTTCACTGGCAGGCCGGGCACCGTGCGGCGATGGGCAGGCCGGCGACGCAAGGCCGAACCGTATCCCGCCGCGGGCTTGGCCAACACGCCCCTGGCGCATGGGCAACCCCCATCCAGTCGCGAGGTCGCACGCATGCTCATGGCCAACGCTGACACGCTGCCCGAGGCTGGGCGGGCGTTCACCGCCAACCTCCTGGCGCAGGTGCCCGGCCTCGCGGAGGGCATCTCGGTGGCAATGCGGCTGAACCTGCTGTTGCGCCACAAAAGCCAGGAAAGTCTGGCTGGCGTACTCGACGACGCGTCCGGCACCCTGCTCGCCAACTTCGGGGCCAGCGTGCGCCGGGACCTCGCCGCCGTGCAGGCGGCGCTCGACCTGCCCTGGACCACAAGCCCCGCCGAGGGGCAGATCAACCGCATCAAGACCATCAAGCGGACCATGTATGGCCGCGCCGGCTTCCAGCTCCTCCGCGCCCGCGTCCTGTATGCCGCATGAACCCGAAACGACAGCACGGGAAGTGCGGGAGAACCCAAAATTCGATAGCAGAGCCAGACATAGCCACATGGATACGGCGAACCCTGCCAGGCCCGCCATCATCAGCCAGCGCAGGTCGATGCGCTTGGCCAGGACCGCGTAGACCGGGATGCCCATAACCTGGAACACGCTGGTGGAGAACACGGCAATCCCGATCTGCAGGGCGCAGAAGCCGCGCACCTCGCCCAGGAACAGCGGGGTCAGGTAGATCGTGGCGAACATGCCGACGCCGGTCACGAAGGAGAAAAAGCAGCCGAGCGCGAAGTTGCGGCTGCCCAGGGCGCGCAGGTCTACCACCGGCCGCGCGAAGGCCAGGCTGCGCCAGAGGAAGGCTACCCCGGCAACGCCCGAGATCCAAACCGTGGTCCGGATGGTGCCGTCGTCGAGCCAGCCCCAGCGCGGCCCCTCCTCCATCGTGTACTCCAGGCAGCCCAGGAACCCTGCCATCAGGGCCATGCCGGGGTAGTCGGCCCCGCGCAGCAGCAACAGGTCGGGCTTGTCCACCCGCACCAGCATCGGCACAACCACCGCGACGAAGGTCGAATCAAAGCGGGGCGAGTGCGTCCAGTAGGTCAGGCAGGTCGAGCGGCCGGGTAAACATTGCGAGCGCTCCATCCATCGTGCGCGGCCACTGTGCAGCTGGTCGATCCCAGCACAGTTCTATGCCGTTCCCGTCCGGGTCCGATAGGTAAAGCGCCTGGCTCACCCCATGGTCCGACGCGCCAAAGAGGGTGATGCGGGCGGCCCTCAGCCGCTGGTATGCGTCGGCGAGGTCGGCGCGCGTCGGGTACAGGACCGCAAGGTGGAACAGGCCTGTGGTGCCCGGCGCCGGTGCCTCGCCACCCCGGCTTTCCCAGGTGTTCAGCCCGATGTCGTGGTGATAGCCGCCTGCCGAGATGAAGGCTGCTTGTGAGGCGAAACGCTGCATCAACTCGAACCCGAGGACGCCGACGTAAAATGCGAGGGAACGGTCAAGGTCCGACACCTTCAGGTGCACGTGCCCGATGCGGGTCCCGGCCGCAATTGGATGCGGCCGGGCAGGGTCGAGGACGTCACCGGTAACTTCAGACATGGCAGTACTCCGTTTTGAGTTGCTTAAGCGGTGCGCAGCTCGGCGTTTTGGCCGAAAGCAGGGGTGGGAACAGCGGCCCATACGCCATCGCCCGTTGCGGCCAGTGCGGCAAGGCCAACCACCCAGAACGCCGGGTACTCCCAGCCGCCGCCAGTGTTGGTGAACAGCCAGCCGTTGGCAGCATGCACCGTCGCGATGGCGCCCAATAGGATTGGCACGAGCACAAGCGCCACCAAGCGAGGCCACACGCCGGCGATGAGCGCCAAGGCCCCGAGCAATTCCAGGACGATGACGAGGTAGGCCAGTGCCGGCGGTAGGCCCACGCTGCCGAAGAACGCGGCTGTGCCGGCCGGGGTGAAGACGAACAGCTTCACTCCGGCATGGGCCAGGAACATGACCCCAAGGCTAACGCGCAGCAGGAACGCGGCATAAGGAGCAGTGCGAATATCGACCATTTTTGGTCTCCGGTTTGAGGTCACGACCTCCGGCACCTGCCTTATCGTGACCCTGGTTTGACAGGCCCCACATTGCCCCTTGCGCAGCAGATGAAAATCTGCCGAATCCACGGATGTCCTCACTCTAGAAGTTGGAGGCCGCGTGCTCGACCAGGTCACAGGGATGCGCATCTTTGTCCGCGTCGCAGCTGCCGGCAGCCTGGCCGCCACCGGCCGGGCGCTCAGTCTGTCACAGACCATGGTCACCAAGCACGTCGATGCGATCGAGGCGCGGCTGGGCGTGCGCTTGCTCCACCGCTCCACCCGTCGTCTGACCCTCACCGAAGCCGGGCGCGGCTATCTCCAGGCCTGTCAGCGCATCCTTCTGGACATTGACGAGGCGGAGCAGGCCGCGGGAGCCGGTCAGGCTGAACCGCGCGGAGTGCTGCGCATGAACGTGCCCGTCTCGTTCGGCACGGTCCAGATCGCGCCGCTGCTGGGCGAGTTCCGGACCGAGAACCCGCTAGTCGAACTCGATATCGGGCTTGATGACCGTGTGGTGGACCTGGTCGAAGAGGGATGGGACTTGGCAGTCCGCATCGGCATTCTCGACGACTCGACGTTGACGTCCCGCCGGCTTGCGCCCTGCCGCACCGTCGTCTGCGCGTCACCCGCCTACCTGGAGGCGCACGGAACGCCGCGCACGACCGGGGACCTCGGCGGCCACAACTGCCTTGGCTACACCTTGTCCGACCGGTTGGGAGCCGACCGTTGGACGTTCGGCACCAACGGGTCGGTCACGGCGCCGATCTCGGGGAGCCTACGCGCCAACAACGGCGACGCGCTCCGAGCTGCCGCGCTCGCCGGGCTTGGCGTGATCTACCAGCCTACGTTCCTGGTCGCGGACGACTTGCATGCGGGCCGGCTGGTCGCCTTGCCCCTCGACCATCCGCCGACAGAGGCGGCCCAGATTCACGCCGTGTTCCGCCCCGACCGTCGTATGCCGCTGAAGTCCCGTGCCATGATCGAGTTCCTGGCCGGACGCTTTGGGGACCAGCCGCCTTGGGATCACCGTTGTGCGTATTCCGCCGGATCCCACCCGGGCATTCCGGGTTCTTCCGCCGTTTTGGTGCAGCGGGATCGAACCTGGCGGGGCCAAGTGCCAGATGGTGCTGGCACCATAGAGGTTTGAAGCCCGCCTTGTCCCATCACCTCCTGCCGCTGATCCCGGCAGCCCTTCAAGTCGTGCAGGTCCTGCCTGCACCTGACCGCATCACCATCCTCACCGCGCCCAAGCCGTCCAGCAGCGCCTGCCCGCTCTGCGGCGCCGTCTCTAATCGGGTGCACGGCCGCTACACCCGCACCCTGGCCGACCTGCCCTGGCAGGGGCGGGCCGTCACCGTCCAGGTGCGGGCACGGCGGTTCCGCTGTGCAACAGCCGGCTGTCTTCGCCGAGCGCCTGCCCGAGGTGGCACCGTCATGGGCACGCCGGACGGCCTGCCTGAGCGACATTCAGCGTTACATTAGCTTCGCCCTGGGCGGCGAGCCCGGCTCGCGCCTGGCGGCCCGTCTGTCGATGCCGGTGAGCGCATTGCCTCGCCTGAAATGCTCCCAACGGATGACTTGTTGCCTCACGTAATCTGCTCCCCACCGGTGTTTGCCGGCGGGGGCGAGCATGAGGCGGATCAGCATGACGACACGGAACGAGTTAGTTGTGGCATTGGCGGGGCGGTATGCCGTGGGCAGTCGGGCGGATCGTGGCCGGATGCTGGACGAGTTTGCGGCGTTGACGGGTCATCACCGCAAGCACGCGATGCGCCTGCTTCGTGCTGGCGTGCCGGGCGGACGGTCCGGCCTGCGCCCGGAGCGGCGGGTGTATGACCAGGCCACGCGCGAGGCGCTGATCGTGGTCTGGGAGGCATCGGACCGGATTTGCGGCAAACGGCTGCGCCCGTTGGTGCCGATCCTGGTTTCGGCGATGGAGCGGCACGGCCATCTTCAGCTGGCACCGGAAGTGCTGACGGGCCTGCTGACGATGAGTGCCGCGACGATGGATCGGGCTTTACGGGAGGCGCGAGGCGCTACGCAAGGGCGGCCACGCCGCCGTTCGCCTCCGTCGGCTGCGATCCGGCGCAGCGTCGCGGTGCGCACCTTCAGCGACTGGGGCGATCCGCCGCCCGGGTTCATGGAGGCAGATCTGGTGGCGCATAGCGGGCCGACGTCGAAGGGCAGCTACGTGCAGACGCTGACGTTGACCGATATCGCGACCGGTTGGACGGAATGCGCGCCGGTTTTGGTGCGCGAGCAGAAGCTGCTGACGGAGGTGCTGAGCGAGCTGCGCAAGGTGATGCCGTTTGCCCTGCTTGGGTTCGACACGGACAACGACAGCGTGTTCATGAACCAGACGGTGCAGGAGTACTGCACGGGGGCTGGGGTGGAGTTCACCCGCTCCCGACCGTATCGCAAGAACGACCAGGCGTGGGTGGAACAGAAGAACGGCGCGGTGGTGCGTCACACGGTGGGCTACCGGCGCTATGAGGGGCTGGAGGCTGCGGCCGCGTTGGCCGACCTGTATCGATCGCTGCGGCTGTTCGTGAACTTCTTCCAGCCCTCGTTCAAGCTGGCGGAGAAGTCGCGCCACGGCGCCAAGGTCACGAAGCGGTATCATGCGCCTGCCACGCCGCACCAACGCCTGATATCGGACCTACGAACGACGGCGGCCACGCGCGAGCGTGTGGCGGCGATCTACGCCACTCTGGACCCTGTCCAGCTGCTGAACGCGATCAGGATTGGCCAGCAGCGTCTCGTGGAGATCTCCGATCGTCCTGTGTCTGGCGAGATGATGGCGCCGACCGCGCCGACGCTGGAGGAGTTCCTGTCCGGTCTGCGAACGGCGTGGCGGGAAGGCGAGGTGCGCGCGACTAGCAGACCCAAGGAGAAGGCCAAGCGTGGCCGGCGTCGTCCGGATCCGCTCGTGGTGGTAACGGCGCAGTTGCACGGCTGGTTTGAGGCCGAGCCGTGGCGGACCGCGCGCGAGCTGCTTGAGCGGCTTCAGGTTGAACAGCCTGGAACCCACCCGGTTGGGCTGCTGCGGACCTTGCAGCGCCGGCTCAAAGTCTGGCGGCGGGACAAGGCGCATGAGCTCGTGTTTGGAGCCACGCCATCCGGGGTTGAGCCTGCGCCGGCTCCATTGGATAGCGTTATGTAACGGGGCAAGAAGAGCGCATCGACGGCGAGCGTCAGAGCGAGTTGGCGCTGGACGCCGCGATGGTGCTACGGGAGCATTCTGGTGAGGCAATCGGGTCGCGGCTCGGGAGCATTCCTGGATGAGGCAATACGGTTCTCACCTTGATTGTCGCGCTACACTGGCTCAAGGCACGGGCGTCGGACGGCGACCCTGAGCTGTTCCTGAACGCGGCAGGGCGGGCCATGACGCGGTCCGGGTTCGAGTATATCCTGGCCAAGCATGTCGCGGTCGCCGCGCGGAATCAGCCGTCGATCGCCGACAAGCGCGTGACGCCGCATGTCCTGCGGCACAGCTGCGCAATGCACACGCTGTAGGCGACGCGGGACATCCGCAAGGTCGCGCTGTGGCTCGGGCACGCCAGCTTCGAAAGCACCGAAACCTACCTACGAGCAGACCCGACCGAGAAGCTGGAAGCCCTCGCCACCATGGCGCCGCTCGGCCTGCAACGAGGAAAGTTCCATGTGCCCGACAAGCTGCTGACGATGCTGAGGGATGCCGGCCGAAGCTGAAATTATGCGGAGCGAACGGCCCGATGCACCGCCTCACGGCTGCCTCCCGGACCAGAACTCCGCATAACCAAGCACTCCGCATAACGGCGCATATCCGTGTGCCCGTTGGCCAACCAGATCCGTACGCCAGAGGGCAGCGGGATCACCGCCGCACCGCCGCCATCACACGGCGCAGGGCCGCCAAGCCAACGTCCGCGCCGACCCAGATGCAGGTGCCGTCCGGCAACGCAATCTCGATCCGCTCTGGCGCAGGCGCCGCGGGACCAGGCGAAAGGCGAGGACTGGGCAGCGCGGGCGCAGCATGGGCAGGCGCTGGATGGCCCAACGGCAGCATGTCGCCCGTGATCTGCACCGGCATGAACACCGGCATCGGCTCGGGCGTCAGCGCCCCGCTGCGGACCTGCGCACGCCAGTTCCACAGCAGGCCACGGCTCAACTCATGCCGCCGCGCCACGGCCGCAAACGACGCACCAGGCTCCTCAACCTCGGCCACGATGCGGAGCTTCTCCTCCAGCCGCCAGCGGCGCCGGCGCTCAACCCCGGTGATGATCTCCATCCAGACACCCGACCCCGATCTTAATAGCCCTCGTACAAGCGCCGCTAAGATCACCAGCCAGGTTCAAAAATGCCAGGCGGTGCCCGCCGGACGGATACGGTTTGCACAGCGTAGCATCGACAGGCGCTTTGCGATTACTGGAGCATTTGGACGTTCCACTGCCGATCAACGTTGGGGAGAAATCCGGTCAGTTGCGCCCTTATGTCCGGCCTGTCGCGCGGCGCATGCCGCTGGCCATTATGGGTGTGCGCTTCCGTGTCAGGCACCAATCTGGCCAGCGTGCTCAAGGCACAACTCTCGATTCGGTTTTGCCTGAGCTGCCTTGACCACAGCTTCTCCCATCACGCCGATCAGCGCCTCCTGCCGGATTAGTCGGGCTTGCGCCCGCCGCCTACCACTTGCGCCGGATTGTCACGCCATAGCTTCCGCTGCGGCCGCGACACGTCCTTTCGCATGGTAGACCTCTTTGCGCGTCATCACCGCCCACCCCCTCCGTCTTGGATCGCATCAAGGTCAACCTCGTCGGACTGCGCATGCCGCGGGCGCTAGAGATCGTCGACGTCATCGTGCGCCAGCTCGAGCGTGGCGAGGTCAGCGCGCTCGAGGCGATCGACGCCATGCTGGCCGAGGAGTTCACGTTGCGGGAAAGCCGCCGCATCAAGACCTCCCTCGTGATGGCCAGGCTGTCCAACATCAAGACCCTCGCCGGCTTCGACTTCGCGTTCCAGCCGTCGCTCGACCGCAATCGCATCCTCGCCTTGGCCGAGCTGAAATTCATCGACCATGCCGAGGTGGTCCACCTGATCGGCCCGCCTGGCACCGGAAAGAGCCATCTTTCGATTGCCCTCGGCGTGGAAGCCGTCAAAGCCGGGCGCAGCGTGCACTTCCTCACCCTGGCCGACCTCGTCGGCGCACTCGCCAAGGCCGAACGCGAGGGCACGCTGCGCGAGAAGATCCGGTTCTACTGCCGCTTCGCCCTGCTGATCGTCGACGAGATCGGCTACCTGCCCGTCGTCCCCGGCGGCGGAAACTTGTTCTTTCAACTGGTCAACATCCAGCCATCAAACTGAGCAGGCTGGTCCCTGCCACGTCGAACGTGTGCGGGTTACGGCGACGCATCACCCGTTGTTTGGCCAGCTGGCGACGGTGGTGCGGCGGACGCGATCGGAGGGCGAGCCCTGCCTTGTGATCGAAGGCTCTGACGGAGGCCGGCAGCTCCTTCCAGCGCGCCATGCAGAGCCGGCAGGTCCGGCCTCCCTGGCCGCGGGTCCGGCGCCGATGTTCACGCCGGGCAGCCTGCGGGCATTGGCGGCCTTGGCGGCCACGTTACGGGATGCACCCTCACCCGTCCTGGACGCCCGCCATGCCCCCAGACCCGACCTCGCAGCCCGTGCCGCCCTGGAGCAGCTTCCGGGCCGAGACGCACCGGCACCTGGTTCTGATCTGGACCGACCTGCTGCAGCGCCAGCTTCCATCGGCACGGGGGCGGGCGCACGCACCGGGAGAACCGAGCCATGAACGCCATCTCGCCCAAGATCGAGTCCCGCCACCTGAGCCTGCGCGCCGTCGTCTATGTCCGCCAGTCGACGCAGCGCCAGGTGCTCGAGAACCAGGAGAGCACGCGCCGGCAATACCAACTGGCCGAGCGGGCCCAGCAGATGGGCTGGCCGGCCCCGCAAGTCGAGGTGATTGACGAGGACCTCGGCCTGTCCGGCGCCAGCAGCCAGGGACGCACGGGGTTCCAGCGCCTGGTCGCCGCCATCGGCCTGGGCGAGGTCGGCCTGGTGCTGGTGACCGAGGTGTCGCGTTTGTCGCGGCGCAACAGCGACTGGCACCGCGTCATCGAACTCTGCGCGGTGTTCCGCACCCTCATCGCCGACGAGGATGGGGTGTATTGCGCGCAAGATCCACACGACCGGCTGCTTTTAGGCGTCAAAGGCACCCTGTTCGCCGCGGAGTTGCATATCCTGCGTGCCAGGATGCGCGGCAACCTGCTCAACAAGGCCCGGCGCGGCGAACTCGCTTTGCGTCTGCCCGTGGGCTACCGGCGCTTGGGCGACGGCACGGTCGTGCTCGACCCGGACGAGGAGGTCCGCGCCACGCTGACGCGGATCTTCGAGCGGTTCGCCGTGCTGCGCAACGGGCGCGCGGTGCAGCGCGACCTGGCCGGGCACGGCCTGAGGATGCCGCGCCTGCTCCAGCACGGTGCCGAGGCCGGCCGCATCGCCTGGGTCCGGCCCACCTACCAGATGATCCAGCAGGTGCTGACCAGCCCGGTCTACGCCGGCGTGTTCGTCTACGGCCGGCGCAAGCAGGAGGTCAGCCCGGGCGACCCGCCCGTGGTCGCCGAGCGGCGCCGGCCGGTGGAGGAGTGGGACATCGTCGTGCCCGACACCTACCCGGCCTACATCAGCCACGACCAATACCTGGCCAACCGGCGGCATCTGCGGGACAACCTCTACAACTTCGCGGCCAAGCGGCGCGGGGCGCCGCGCGAGGGCCGGGCGCTGCTGCAGGGCCTAGTGGTGTGCGGCCGCTGCGGGGGGCGGATGAGCGTCAGCCACGGCAGTCACTACCTGCGCTACCAGTGCCGCCGGGCGCAGATCGACTACGCCGCCGGGCTGTGCCAGGCCTTTCCGATCATCCACCTGGACCAGGCCATGGGCGCGCTGTTCCTGGAGGCGGTCCGGCCGGCGGCGATCGAGACCACGCTGGCGGCGCTGGCCGAGCTTGAGCGCGAGCGCCAGGCCCTCGACCGCCACTGGCAACTGAGGATCGAGCGCGCCCGCTACGAGGTGGCCCGCGCCCAGCGCCAGTACGATGCGATCGAGCCGGAGAACCGCCTGGTCGCCCGCACCCTGGAGAATCGCTGGAACGCGGCGCTGCAGGCGCTCGAACATCTGGAGCAGGAGCATGCCGTAGTGTGCCGGACCGAGCTGCTGCCGCTTGGGGATGCCGACCAACAGGCCGTGCAGCGCCTGGCCGAGGACCTGCCGGCACTCTGGGATGCCGCAACCACGACCGACGTGGATCGCAAGCGCCTGCTGCGGCTGGTCATCACCGAGGTCGTGCTGACCGTCCACGGCAAGGAACGGCGCGCGGAGGTCACCGTCGCCTGGAGCGGGGGCGCGACGACAAAGCACGAGGTGCGCTGCCCGCCCCTGGGCTGGCATGGCCGCACCGAGGCCGAGATGATCGCGCGCCTGCGCGAGCTGGCCCAGACGGTGCCTGACCATCGCATCGCAGAACGGCTCAACGCCGAGGGACTGCAAACCCGCACCGGCAAGGCGTGGACCTACGCGCGCGTGCATTCGATGCGCAAGCAGCACGGGATCGCCACCGCCTGCCCGCTGCACACCCGCGAGGCCAGCCAGCGCGCTGACGGCCTGCTGCCAATCCGGGCAGCGGCCCAGCGCCTGTCGGTGTCGTCGTCCCTCGTCCACCTCTGGGCGCAGCGCGGCGTTCTGGCGCACGACCAGCGCCGGTCGGCGTCGCGGGTCTGGGTGCGGCTGGACGAGGGCGACCTCGCCCGCCTGGACGGCTCAAGCCCGCTCGCGCCGCAGCTGCCGACGTTTGGCGAGGTGATGCGGGCCGAATGCCTATCGCATGACGCCCTTTGGGATCAGGTCCGCCACGGCGGCTACCTGGCGTTTCGGGCGCGGCGCGGCCAATGCTGGGAATGGCGCCTGCAGCGCGCACCCAGCCCCGAGGTTGGACGTGACAACCAGGAACCTAACCATCATGCATGACGATCTAGCGCCCGCTACGAGCGGGGCGCCATGATCCTCACGTCAAACCGCGGCTTTGCAGAATGGGGCGAAGTTTTTGGCGAGCCGAACACGTTGCGCTGCCGCAGTTTCGAACCGGGTGATCTCCGAGGTCAGGGTCGTTGATCCGCACCACGCGCTCTGCGGGGAGCGGCTGACGCTGCTGTCGCTGGTCTGCGCCCGCGGACCCCAGTATATCGCGGTTCGCCTGGCCGATGGCCGGCGTCGCCTGCTGCCTCGCGCCGCCACCGACCTTGACCAGCCGGCGTTGGCCGAGGCGGACGTGCCGCGCATCTCGGCACGCACGCTGCTGCCGCTGGCCCGGCTCATCCGGCGCATGCTGGCCGCCTCCCAGGAGGTGACGTCCCATGCCGAACCGATCCCGCCCGATCCATCCCTGTCCTGCGCCGCCGGAGGTGCCGCCACGCCCGCGCCGGACAGTGCCACGGCCTTGGCCGGCCCTGCCGCCCCACGACCAGATCCGGCTGGCGCAGCACCTCGCCCGGCTGCTGCGGCGTCCGCACCCGGCCGAAGGGGAGGCGCGTCGTGCTGACCCCGCCCCATGAGGCCGCCGACCGCGTGGGCGCGGCGCACCGGGCCAAGCTCGCGTATGTCTACGTCCGCCAGTCCTCGGCCGGCCAGGTCCGCCAGCACCAGGAGAGCACGGAGCTGCAATACCGCCTGGTGGACCGGGCTGCGGTCCTGGGCTGGCCGCGCGAGCGCATCGAGGTGATCGACGACGACCTCGGCAAGTCCGGCGCGTCCGGCTCGGAGCGCTGCGGCTTCCAGCGTCTGATCGCCGAGATCGGGCTGGGCAAGGCCGGGCTGGTGCTGAGCCTGGACGCCTCGCGCCTGGCCCGCAACAACCGGGACTGGCACCAACTGCTGGAGCTGTGCTCGATGTTTGGCGTCCTCATCGGTGACGGCGAGCGCCTGTACGAACCCGGCGCTTATCACGACCGGCTGCTGCTGGGCTTGTCTGGCATCATGAGCGAGGCGGAGCTGCACCAGATCAGGCTGCGCCTGCACCAGGGCGAGCGGCAGAAAGCCATGCGCGGCGAGTTGCGCCTGCCCTTGCCAGCGGGGCTCGCCTATGCGCCCGGCGGCGCGATCGTCCTCAACCCGGACGAGGAGGTGCAGGCGCGGCTGCGGTTCGTGTTCGAACGGTTCCGCGAGCTGCAAAGCGCCAAGGCAGTGATGCGCGACCTGCAGCGCCACGGGCTGCTGCTGCCGGTGCGGCCGATCCGCGGCCCGGCTCCCCACGAAGTGGCCTGGGTGGCGCCTGACAGCTTCCGCGTGCTGCAAATCTTGCAGCGCCCCTCCTATGCCGGCGCCTATGTCTGGGGACAGCGCCGGCAGGACCCGACGCGCCGTCGCGCCGGCAGGGCCCACGGTGCTACGGTCAAGGTTGCGATCGAGCAGTGGCCGGTGTGCCTGCGCGACGCCCACCCGGGCTACATCGGCTGGGAGGAGTTCGTGGCCAACCAGAAGCGCCTGGTCAACAACGTCGCCCGCCGCGCAGACGAGCGGCCCGGCGTGCCGCGCAAGGGCAGTGCGCTGCTGCAGGGGATCGCAGTCTGCGGCCGCTACAGCCGGCGCATGGCGCTGCACTACTCGGGGCCGCATGCCGATTACCCGGTCTACCATTGCAGCGCCGACCAGACGCGCACCGGCCGCCCGCGCTGCCAGGAGGTACGCGCCCTGCAGGTGGACGCGGAGGTCGAGCGCGTGCTGCTGGCCTCCCTGGCGCCGGACCAGATCGCGCTGGCTGCGGCGGCCGTCGGCCAGATCGAGGCGGAAACGCGGCTGCTGGAACGGCAATGGGACCTCCGGCGCGAGCGCGCCCGCTACGAGGCGGACCGGGCGCGGCGGCAGTATGACGCCGTCGAGCCGGAGAACCGTCTGGTGGCACGCTCGCTGGAACGGGCCTGGGAGGACCGGCTGCGCCAAGCCGAAGAGGTCGAGCAAGCCTTTGAGCGCTGGCGAGGCGAGCAGCCGGGACCGTTTGGCCCGGCGGAACGCGCCGAAGTGCTGGCCCTGGCTGAGGACCTGCCGCGCGTGTGGAGCACGGCGGCGCCGGCTGAGCGCAAGCAGATCCTGCGCCTGGTGGTGCGCGAGGTCGTGCTCGACCAGAAGCGCACACCCGGTCAGATCTGGGTGCGGATCATCTGGCAGACCGGCACGTCCAGCGAACACCTGCTGCAGCGGCGGGTGCAGTCCTATGCCGCCTGCGCCAGCGCGGACCGGCTGGAGCGGCGCGTGCGCGAACTGAACGCCGAAGGCCGGATGGACCACGAGGTGGCGCAGGTGCTCAACGCCGAACGGATCATGTCGGCCCGTGGCGTGCCGTTCAGGGGCGAGACCGTCCACCTGCTACGCAAGCAGTGGGGCATACCGACGGCCAAGATCAACGGCGTGGCCCCAAACCCGCCCCGGTGGCCGGACGGCAGCTACTCCGTGCAGGGTGCGGCCGAGGCGCTGGGCGTGACCGCCCAGACCGTGTTCAAGTGGCTGCGCCGGGGACGCCTGACCGGGCGGCAGCTGGCCAAAGCCCAACCCTGGCAGATCTCCATCACCGACGAGCAGATCGCTGTATTGAGGGCCCCACCGCACCGGAGCAGCCCATCAAACATGGAGGCATCATGACACCCTTGGCGACCCCGTCGTCGCAACCGCCCTGCTGGATCGTCTTCTGCACCATGCCGTCGTCGTGCAGATCGAAGGCTCCAGCTATCGCCTCCGCCAGCACGCTGACCTCGTGCCCGAGCACATCCGGTCCAAGGCCCTCATCCATCCGCCAGCCCACGCCGACCTGCCAAAGCGTCGTGGCCGGCCACCCAAAACGGAGACGCCCGAACAAACGTTCGGATAGCCGCCGCAACCAGCAATGTGGGGATTATTCAACGCCCACTTCTGGGGACAGTCCAAGGCCCGTTGACACCGGCTCGGTGAACGCGGTCGCCCGCTGGGTCGCGCGACGGCGGTGGGAAGACCCGCCCCCGAGGGCAGCCGAGGTCCGGCGCGTGGCGGCGTGGCCGGAGCCGTCCAGCCGGCGCTGCGCCCGGCTGCTGACCACCGCGCCCGACACGCTGGATGCGCAAGAGGGCGCGTTCCTGACGCACCTGGCCGAGGCAGCTCCCGACCTCACCCAGGCCGGCGAACTCGCTTCCCGCTTCGCGGCCCTGATCCGCGGCGCACCGGACAAGGAGGCTGGGTTGGCGTTGGACGCCTGGCTGGCTGACGCGAAGGGGACGGCACTCAACGCGTTCGCGCGCGGCATTAAGCGCGACCATGACGCAGTGCTGGCCGCCCTTGTCGAGCCCTGGAGCACTGGGCCCGTCGAGGGGCAGATCAACCGACTGAAGCTGCTAAAGCGGACTATGTACGGGCGAGCCAGCTACGACCTGCTGCGCTGCCGCGTCCTCGCCGCCGCTTGATGCGGCTGCGCCAGCAAGGCCCAGTGGCACCGTTTGATTGCACCAAAAGAGCGTATGAACCGCATTCCGACGCAAGCCAGCCGGAGATTCCGGGCTCTTCCGCCATTTTGGTGCAGTTGGATGGTGCTGTTGCGCTGTGCCGGCGTGGCCGCCTCATGCGGCGGCCAGCACGCGGCAGCGCAGCAGGTCGAACTTGGCCCGCCCGTGCGGCCCGGCCTTGCCAGGGCAGGTCGGCCAGGGTGCGGGTGTAGCGGTTGTGCACCCGGCTGGAGACGGCGCCGCAGAGCGGGCAGGCGCTGCTGGACGGCTTGGGCGCGGTGAGGATGGTGATGCGGTTAGGTGCAGGCAGGACCTGCACGACTTGGAGGGCTGCCGGAATCAACGGCAGGAGGTGACAGGACAAGGCAGGCTTCAAACAGCTATAGCGTCAGCAACATTTGGCGCTTGGCCCCGCCACGTTCAATCCCGCTGCACCAAAACGGCGGAAGAACCCGGGACAGACGACTGGCTTGCGTCGGAAACACCGGCTGACTTCGTCGGAATACGCATACCGTTGATCGGAGCGCGGGAAAACCGGTCGGCGGGTGTCGCGCTTGCGGCCATTTCCAAGCCGAAGGCGGCCATGCAAAAGAAACTTGCGACGTCGAACATGACCACGCCACCACCAGAGCAGGCCACGACGACTGCTGTATTGCCCAGATAATGGCTCAGGACACCCGCCCGAATAGTTTAGTCGAGACGTATGCCTCTGACTCCTCCCGATCCCGAAACGGCAAAGGACGACGCTCCTGGCACTCCGGTATGAGGCTAGATTCCACTCTATCCCACTCTATAGGTCGCTCAGCGACACGGCTTATTCGGAGTAAGGTGCGTTCTGCAAGTAGTCGGCGCCGGATGGTGCTTCGTAACCTTCCACGTACCGAACTCCGATGTCCCTGACGAAATTGTCGTAGGTAGTGTGCGGCTTCCGTCGGCACAGCAAGCACAAATCATCTTTGAACCGCTGTTTTATCCCTAGCCGCGGGTAAGCGGCATTGATGGCGGCGAGATCCTCTGGCCGAACCAAATTGAGATTGGCACCGATGATATCAATACCTATGCCGGTGGCACAGACCGCGACCTCTGGCTCCTTATGTCGTGCGATGGACCCGGTTGTGTGCAAAGCAATCGCGTCCCAGACCAGCTGTAGCTCGCGGTGGTTCACACCATGCCCCCTGAGGAATGAGCGCGCTGCGTTGGCACCGTCAACTTCGAAGCGCTCTGAAGCTCCATATTTCTCAGTCAGACCCAAGTCATGCAAGATCACCGCGCAAGCGAGCACTTCCGGGTCAGGCTGGATCTCGGCCTTCGGCGCCACGAGCGTCGCGAGCAACCAGGAACGTATGACGTGGTTGAACAGATACGGTGATGAGTGGGTCTGGGCCAGGTCGATGCAGTCGTTGACCAGCTTCGAGTCGATGACTTCTATGCTCGCTAAAAGCATCGTGAGTGCTCCTTTGTTAGTGGGCGACTGGATTGCGAGAGAGTAGGTTAAGTCGGCAACGGACACGCCGCCGACACGCTTAGTCGTTGATCTTGCTTCGTGGACTGCGCCTGACTGTTAACTGATGGCCACAACGGCT
Source organism: uncultured Acidobacteriaceae bacterium (assembly GCA_964243455.1). Lineage (GTDB taxonomy): Bacteria > Acidobacteriota > Terriglobia > Terriglobales > Acidobacteriaceae > Granulicella. The sequence goes on along the minus strand of CAXTGN010000003.1, from coordinate 4,118 downwards.
TCTACCTCAAACAAAATGTCCGGTTGCGCCAGCTTCGGCACGGGCACCAAGGTCATTGAGGGCCGATGGATGCCGAACACTCTGCTTAGCTCTTCTCCGAAGATGGAAAGCCTCTCATCGGAGTGATCGACGATAAAGACCGTCAACTTCGCCACGCCCTCCAGGTGAGCTCCGGCCGCTTTGATCGCAACGTGCAGGTTTCGGAACGCCTGCTTCACCTGCCCGGGGAAATCGGGCGCCGCCACACTCGGGCCTGATCCGGAACCGTACTGACCGGAGATAAACGCGAGCTTTGATCCCGCCTGGACTATTGCGATGTGAGAATAGCCCTTTGCTGAAGGGTCATGTAAATCAGGCGGATCAGTAAAGGAAGTCGTGTCGGTCAACGTTGCCTCCTCCACGTCGAGACGTGGTGATGTTGGTATTACAGACCGGTTTCTTCTTGTAAATCGACGTGAAGTTTTCTTAAGCGCTATCACTCACTAAAAGGAGCGTTCATGAGGAAGTCAACACCTGAAGGCGCCTTGTAGTTGGGAACGAAACGGCTACCGGTGTCACGAATAAAGTTGTCGTACGTCGTCGCCGGATAGTCTTGCGCGATGTGCAGCATGGCAGCCTCGAACTGCTGCTTCATGGCCAACCGGGGCGCCAATCTGACGATGACATCCACATTGACGACGCCTAAGTCCTTGTATCCCACGCCGCCGATGTCGAGGCCGATGCCGGCGTTGCAGCAGGCAACCTCGACTTCCTTGTAACGAGCGATCGAGGCGGTCGTGTGCAGGGCGATGGAGTCCCATACAAGCCGCTGGCCATTGACGTCCATACCATGCTCGGCCGCAAACGCCCGAGCTGCGTTCGCACCGAACACCTCGAAGCGGGTTTCGCCGGTGTAGCCCGGTGTCAAGGCGATGTCGTGCAGCAGGGATGAAATGGCGAGCACTTCGGGATCCGGGCGAAGCTTGCGCGCGTCCGCCAGTTTCGCCGAGAACAGCCAAGAGCGGACGACGTGGTTAAGGAGCCAAGGCTCCGAGATGGTTCTGGCGTGATCAAAGGCCGCCTGCACGGCTGCGCTGTCAGGCAGCATCAGGCCGATGCTCTTCGACAGGCCGGAAATCTCCGCGGCGGGCGTCCCCTGGAAGGAATGCCCAACCGCTGCTTGCGGCGGTGTTGCGGTTGCCCCCGGCTGTCCGACAGCCGGCATTTGCGCACGCGCTGCCTTCATCCCTAGCAGTGGAATGGCACACAGTACGCAGCCGCAGATCGTGGTGAAGATGTTCCTGCGAGGTAGCATTCTCATGGCTCCTAAACTTGCGAGTTACTGACGCGGCCCGGACTGCCGATAGTCTGCTGCGATGCGTCCGATGGCTTCGCGGAAGGGTTGCCTCGACCCGTTGCTCCGCTCCATGTCGCGCTGAAGCGCGGCCGGGGGGGCAATATCCGGGCGGCCGGCTTCGAACGGGGGCGCCGGTGCGTACTCCAGTCCCAATTGCGCAGCCTGCGCCGTCGTCTCATCGGTCAGTTCGGCCAAGAGGGTGAGCCCGAAGTCGATGCCGGCGGTGACGCCACCCCCGGTGATGACGTTGCCGTCACGGGCCACCCGCGACGGGTCGGGAACGGCACCGAACAGCGGCAGCATGTCGCGCGAAGCCCAGTGACAGGCAGCGCGCTTGCCCTCCAGCAGCCCGGCGCCGCCCAGAATCAGGGATCCCGTGCAAACCGACGTCACGTAGCGGGCCTGTAGGCCGAGGCGCCGGATGTGGCGCATGAACATGTCGTCCTGCATGGCCCCGGCAACGCCTCCGCCGCCTGGCACGCAGAGGACGTCGCAGCGCGTGACGTCCTCAAGCTTGGCGAGGTCGGCGAAAAGGATGCCGTGTGCAGGGACGGCAACGCCTCCGACCGAAGCGACAGTGACGCTGATGCTTGGGTCACGATCCAGAACCTGCAAGGGACCAGTGAAATCCAGCTGCGTGACACCAGAGAAGATCGGGAAGACGACGGTGATCGGGGCCGCCATGGCGGGAACCTCCTGTTGACGCAAGAGACATAGGCGTCCAGCCTGATGTCCCGAAGGACGTTTAACCCACGATACGAGACATGCCACGGCACATTGCGTTCTACGTGTTCCCTGACTTTCAACTGCTGGACCTCAGTGGGCCGTTGGCTACATTCGAAGCAGCTAAAGCGATGTCGCCGGGGGCCTACCGTCTTTCGGTCATCTCAAGGGCCGGCGGCATGGTGGTGAGTTCTGCCGGACCTCGGGTGGAGACAGAGCCCGCAACCATGGCGCATCCCGACACATTCATCGTGGCCGGCGGACGCGGCGTGCATGGGGCTGCAGCGTCGGAGGAGCACTGCGGACTGATCACTGTGATTGCTGTGCGCTCGCGACGAGTGGCAAGCGTTTGCACGGGCGCTTTCCTGCTTGCGGCGCCTGGCCTGCTCGACGGCAAGCGGGCGACCACTCACTGGCGGGAAGCGGCCCGGCTGCAGGCCGCATATCCGAGACTGCGGGTGGACCCTGATAAGATTTTCATCAAGGACGGAACTGTCTGGACCTCTGCCGGCGTGACGGCCGGCCTTGACCTCGGCTTGGCCCTGATTGAGGAGGACCTCGGTGCCGAGGCATCCCGTGCGGTCGCGCGTGACTTGGTGATGTACCATCAGCGTCCCGGTGGCCAATCGCAGTTCTCGGCCCTGCTGGACATGGAACCTGCCTCGGACCGGGTCCGGGACGCGCTGCGGTTCGCCCGGGACCACTTGCAGGAACGGTTGCCAGTCGAACGCTTGGCGGAGGCGGCCCGGCTCAGTCCGCGCCAGTTTGGCCGTGTGTTTGCAACCGAAACGGGACAGACGCCGGCGAAGGCCATTGAGCGCCTGCGAGCTGAAGCCGCGCGTCCTGCGGTCGAGGATGGGATTGAGCCGCTCGACGCCATCGCGGGCGCCAACGGCTTCGCCGACCCCGAGCGCATGCGCCAGGGCTTCATTCGGGCGTTTGGGCAGCCGCCGCAGGCCCTTCGTAGGGCAGCTCGTGCAAGGTCCGGCAAGATCGTAAGCTGACGTGCCGCTGTTGAGCCCCACCCGAGCTGCGCTTTGCTGCCCAAGGCCTGCGTCTGTCCAGCCGCGTCCAAGATCAGCTTCGCAATCGTCTCTGGCTGCGAGATCAACGAGAGGTGGCTTGCTTTCACCTCGATCGTCTTCGCTCCCATCCGCTTCGCCATGAACCGTTCCAGGTCGGGGTTGATGGTGCGGTCTTCCGTGGACACCGCGTACCAGCTTGGCTTCGACCGCCAAGCCGCCTGCGTCGTCTTGGCCGCAAGCAAGGAACGTTCGAACGGACTCCGAACCGCGTAGAGGACGCGCGCCTCCGCTGGCGGCACGTCGCCAGCGGAGGCGCGCAGGAGGCGTTGTTGCATGGATGCCGCCGGTGGCGCCGCAGCCAGGGGCATTGTAGGAAGTTTGTTCCTTCTCTGATCCCTGGATGCCCACCTTGCCGTTCAAGCTGAACCAAGACCGCCGCCGCCACATCCCCAAGCAGAAGCGCAAGGTCATGAACTGGCGCGAGTATGATGCCAGCTTGCGCCAGCGCGGCAGCCTGACGGTGTGGTTCACAGACGACGCCATCCAGGGCTGGCGGGCGCAGCCGCGCACGAGCCCGGGTGGCCAACCCTGGTATTCGCCCCTGGCGATCTTGACGGCACTCACGCTCCGGGCGGTGTTCCGCCTGGCCCTGCGGCAGACAGAGGGCCTGATCGGCTCCGTCATCGGCCTGCTCGGGCTCGATCTGGCTGTGCCGGACCACTCGACCCTATGCCGCCGGGCGGAGACGCTTGAGGTGCCACGCCCGCAAGCGCGCAGAGACGGCGAACCCCTGCACCTGCTGGTGGACAGCACAGGCCTAAAGCTCTGCGGCGCGGGCGAGTGGCTGGTCGAGAAGCACGGCACCAAGACGCGCCGGTCCTGGCGCAAGCTGCACATCGGCTTGGACGCCGACACCGGCCAGATCGTCGCGGCGACGCTGACCACGAAGGAAGCCGGCGATGGTGCCGAGGTCGGCCCTTTGCTCGATCATGCATAGCGATGCCCCTCCTTTTTACGATGACCTAGTCAGGTCG
>CAXTGN010000002.1:0-47167 GCA_964243455.1 uncultured Acidobacteriaceae bacterium | reverse complement strand
ACGGCCGCAGAAACGTATTTGCGCACTCGCGGCATTACGGATTTGCGGGACTGTAAGTCGCTGCGCTTCCACCCGCGCTGCTATTACCGTGGTGACGAGGCCGACCCGGCCGACTCCGCCCGTAATGGCCCGGTCACCTCATAGGCTGAAAAGCGGCCAACTCGCGGAACGGTGTGGAAACGCGCTGCGCGGTTGACTGTTGCCATTGCTGGCCTGATTGTCTGGCGAACAGCCGGGGAAGGTGATGCCTGTGGCAGGCGTTTTGGACGTGGACGGGACGCTGGCTGCGCGCTGGAGCCTGGGCTTCGAGGACCTGGCGCTTCTGGATGCCAAGCCGGCCGGCACCCGGCTCGGCTTTGCCGCACAGCTCACGATTTACCGGATGGCAGGGCGGTTCGCCCGGGCTGCGAGCGAGTTCGCGGATGCGGCGATCACGTACCTGGCCGAGCAGGTCGGGGCGGTGGCCGCGGACTTGGCGAACTACGACTGGCTTGGCCGCTCCGGGCGCCGCCACCGCGCCGAAATCCTGGCTCACCTGGGCTTCCGACGGGCGCGGCAGCAGGACATGCGGGACGCAGCCGCCTGGACCGGGTCCGAACTGTGCCCCCTGGGGCTGCCGGCATCCGGGATGATGGAGCGCCTCCTTGGCTGGTTCGTCGAGCACAGGATTGCAGCTCCCGGCGAGGAGGCCCTGGGCGCGCTGGTCGTCACCGCCCGCCGCACGTTCGAGGACAAGGTTCTGGAGGCGATCACCTCGTCCTTGTCGCCCGAGCACCGTCGCGGGCTTGACGCTTCGCTTGCCGACGAGGAGGGCGCGACCAGCTTCTCGGACCTGAAAGCCGATCCGGGCCAGCCCAACCTCGACAACATCCTGGCCGCAGCCAGGCGGCTCGCCTTCGTGAAGCGCCTGGCGCTGCCGACTGCCGCAGGTCCGGATCTGGGCGGCCCCGTCGCGCGGATGTTCCGGCGCCGCGTGTTCGACGAAACTGCCTGGACCATGCGCCGGCACCCGGACAACCGGCGCCACGCCCTCTATGCGCTGTTCCTCGCGCACCGGCAGCGCGAGCTCACGGATGGGTTGGTCGATCTCATGGTCGAGGTCGTCCACAAGGTCGGCAGCCAGGCCAGGAAGCGGGTGCTCAAGGTGTTCACCGCCGAGATCGAGCGGGTCCACGGCAAGAAAGGATTGCTGGCCAGGATCGCCGAGGCCGCCTGCCTGCAGCCCGAGGGCACGGTGCGCGACGTCGTGTTCCCCGCAGCGGGCGGCATGGGCGTGCTGGCGGCGATCGTGCGCGAGCACAAGGCCTCGGGCAGCTTCGAGCGGCAGGTGCACACGGTGCTGCGCTCCTCCTACCTGGGCCACTACCGGCGCATGCTGCCGGCCGTGCTGGGCGTGCTGGAGTTCCGCTCCAACAACGCGGTGCATCGCCCGGTGCTGGACGCCATCGACTGGCTGCGCCGCACGGGCGACGATGGCCGCCGGGTTATCCGTCCCGAAGACGGCGTGCCGATCGAGGGCGTGGTGCCGCCCAAGTGGCGCGACCTGATCCTGGAGGCAAACCCAGCGGGCGGCATGAGGCTCAACCGGGCCAACTACGAGATCTGCGTGCTGACCGCCCTTCGCGAGCGCGTGCGCTGCAAGGAAATCTGGGTGGTGGGGGCAGACCGCTACCGCAACCCCGACGACGACCTGCCGCAGGACTTCGAGGCGCGCCGGGCCGATTACTACCGGGAACTCGGCCGCGGCCAGGACGCCCGCGCCTTCGTCGAGAGCCTTCGGGCGCAGATGGCCGAGGCCCTGCGGGCGCTGAACAAGGGAATGCCGCGCAACCCCAAGGCCAAAGTCCTGTGGCGGGGCAAGAACCGCATCTCGGTCACTCCCTTCGACCCCCTGCCTGCCGCGCCGAACCTCGAAGCGATCAAGGCGGAGCTGGAACGGCGCTGGCCGATGACGGATTTGATCGACGTCCTCATGGAAACCGCCCGGCGAACCGGCTTCCTTGACGCCTTCACCACCTCGGGTGACCGCGTCGTCCTGGACCACGACACGCTGCGCCAGCGCCTGGTGCTCTGCCTCTACGGCCTGGGCACCAACGCCGGGCTGAAGCGGGTCAGCGCGGGCACCGACGCCGCCAGCTACGCGGAGCTGCTGCATGTCCGGCACCGCTTCATCCACAAGGAGGCGCTGCGCAGCGCCACGGCGCTGGTGACCAATGCCATCCTGGCGATGCGCGACCGGCGCATCTGGGGCGAGGCGGGCACGGCCTGTGCGTCCGACTCCACGAAGATCGGCGCCTGGGACCAGAACCTGATGACCGAGTGGCACGTCCGCTACCAGGGCCGCGGGGTCATGATCTACTGGCACATGGAGCGCCAGGCGACCTGTATCTATTCGCAGCTCAAGCGCTGCTCCTCCTCCGAGGTCAGCGCCATGATCGAGGGCGTGCTGCGCCATTGCACGGACGTGGACGTCCAGCGCCACTACGTCGACAGCCACGGCCAGAGCGAGGTGGCGTTCGCCTTCTGCCACCTGCTCGGCTTCGAGCTGGCGCCGCGGCTGAAGGCGATCTCGCGGCAGAAGCTCTACCTGCCGGACGCGGAGCTGCGCGGCCTGCTCGACAACCTGGCGCCGATCCTCAGCCGGGTGATCGATTGGACGCTCATCGAGCGCCAATACGACGAGATGATCAAATACGCCGCCGCCTTGCGGCACCGCACGGCGGACCCGGAGGCGATCCTGCGCCGCTTCGCGGGCACTGCGGTCCAGCACCCGACCTATGCCGCCCTTGGCGAACTCGGCAAGGTCATCAAGACGATTTTCCTGTGCCGCTACATCGGCTCGGAGGCGATGCGCCGGGAAATCCATGCCGGGCTCAACGTGGTCGAGAACTGGAACGGCGCGCACAGCTTCATCTTCTTCGGCAAGGGCGGGGAGGTGGCCAGCAACCGCCTGGAGGACCAGGAGCTGTCCGTGCTCGCCCTGCACCTGCTGCAGAACTGCCTAGTCTACGTGAACACCCTGATGCTGCAGCGGGTGCTGACCGAACCGGCGTGGCTCGCGCGGATGACGGCGGAGGACCACCGCGGCCTGACGCCTGCCATACACGCCCACATCAACCCCTATGGCCGCTTCGACGCCGACCTCAGCCGGCGCATCGACCTCGACCTGCCGATGGCCGCATGATGAGGCGGGCTCCACCGCCTGCGGGGCGTGCGCAAACGATCGTTAGTACGGCATCTGGGGCGCTCCAAGAAAAACAACGGGGTGGCCGCCGCACAAAGCTGTTGCCAAACAAAGAGCTAACGCAACAGAGGAATACAGCAGCTCCGGTCCTGCTCGGCTACGCCCGCGTGTCCAAGGCCGAGGACCAGGACACCGCCCCCCAGATCGAGGTCCTCGAAGCCGCCGGCTGCCAGCGCGTCTACGAGGAGCGCGTCTCCGGCGGGCGCTGGGACCGCCCCGAACTGCACCGCCTGCTCGACCGGCTCGGGACCGGCGACGTGCTCACCGTCTGGAAGCTCGACCGGCTGTCGCGCTCGCTCAAGGACCTGCTGCTCATCCTCGACAAGGTCGACAAGGCGGGCGCCGGCTTCCGCTCGCTCACCGAAAACATCGACAGCACAACGGCATCGGGCCGCATGATGATGCAGATGCTCGGCGCCTTCGCCGAGTTCGAGCGCGCCATGGTCCGCGAACGGACCCAGGCGGGCCTCCGCTCAGCGCGCGCCCAAGGCCGCCACGGCGGCCGGCAACCCAAGCTCTCGCCCCAGCAGCAAGCCGAGGTCCTCGCCATGCTGAACGCAGGACGATCAGCCGCAGACGTCGCCAGGCTGTTCCGCGTCCACCGCGCAACCATCAGCCGGGTCGCAAGCAGTGCCAGGCCATGAACCCGGCACCGCATGCACCTTACGTTCCCCGAGGTGGCCGTTTTCTGCCCTATGAGGTGACTGGGCCTCCGAGTGGGGCACCGCGCGCCGGCACGCCGGGCTGCTGCTGCAGGACGCGCTGAACAGCTCGGCCCCGCAGATCTGGGACACGAAGTGGCTGGACGGCAAGGAAGTCCGCGAGCTGAACGAGAAGGAGACCGAGGCGGCCAGGGAGCGGCTGCTGCGGATCAAGGAGGCGTTCGAGCGCTGGGTGTGGACCGACCCGGACCGCACCGACCGGCTGGCCCGCTTGTACAACGACCGGTTCAACAACCTGGTGCCGCGCGCCTTCGACGGCTCGCACCTGCTGCTGCCCGGCGCCAGCGGGGTCATCACGCTGCGCGCGCACCAGAAGCGGGCGATCTGGCGCATCGTCTGCACGGGCAACACCTACCTCGCGCACTGCGTCGGCGCGGGCAAGACCTTCGTGCTGGCCGCGGCCGTCATGGAGCAGAAGCGGCTCGGCCTGGTCAGCAAGCCGATCATGCCCGTGCCCTCACACTGCCTGGCCCAGGCGTCGCGCGAGTTCAGCCATGTTGCATGGAGCAGACGTGTAGGCGCAATTACCCAAGCCCCGGTTGTGGTTCAGGCGATGCGGACGGAGATCGGGCGTCCCAGCTCCAGCATGTGGTTCAGCACATGGACGGCGACATCCACCTCAGTCGCCCGACGCCGATCCGTGCGCGAGCGCAGCCCGTCACCGATGACCCGTTTGAACCGGCTCATGGCCGCCTCTGCCCGGGCTCGCTTCGTGTAGCCGGAGGCTTTCTGCCAGGCCGCGCGTCCGTGTTCGGTAATGCCCTGCAGGTGGCGGTCACGCTGCGTGGGCGCGGTCGCGGCCGTCTCGCTCGGCACGGCCGTGCGACGCGGCGGCACGATGATTGCCGCTTCAGGGTGGCGCTCGGCCACAGCCGCAGCAACGCCTTCCTGGTCGTAGGCGCCGTCGGCGGTGAAGGACGACATCGATGCCGCCACCTGGTCCAGCAAGGGGCCGACCTCGGCGCCGTCGTCGACGTCTTTCGTGGTCAGCGACGCCGCGACGATCTGGCCGGTGTCGGCGTCCAAGCCGATGTGCAGCTTGCGCCAGGATCGGCGCGCCTTGGCGCCATGCTTCTCGATCAGCCACTCGCCGGCGCCGCAGAGCTTCAGGCCGGTGCTGTCCACCAGCAAGTGCAGGGGTTCGCCATCCCTGCTCGCTTGTGGACGTGGCACCTCGAGCGTCTCCGCCCGGCGGCAAAGGGTCGAGTGGTCCGGCACCGCCAGATCAAGTCCGAGCAGGCCGATGACGGAGCCGATCAGGCCTTCGGTCTGGCGCAAAGCCAGGCGGAACACGGTCCGGAGCGTGAGTGCCGTCAAGATCGCCAGAGGCGAATACCAGGACTGGCCACCCGGGGTCGTGCGCGGCTGCGCTTGCCATGCCTCGATCGCCTCGTCCGTGAACCAGACCGTCAGGCTGCCGCGCTGGCGCAAGCTGGCGTCATACTCACGCCAGTTCATGACCCGGTGCGTCTGCTTGGGAATGTGGTTGCGGCGGTGCTGGTTCAGCTTGAACGGCAAGATCGATGTCCGAGGTGAGGGTAGAGCCTCCTACTCCGGACCAGGTCCCAGCACCACCGGGCGGGTCCGTGCAACAAGCTCGCAAGGTGGCCATAATGGGCGCGCTCGACGCAGGCACGGGCGAACTGGTCGTCAGTACGTCGCCGACCAAGACCAGCGCCGACGTGATCGGGCTGCTGCGCCGGCTGGACTGGCGCTACGGACCCAAGCCCGGCTGCGACCGCCTGCCCGTGGTGCTGGTGTGGGACAACGGACCCGTCCACACCAGCCGGGCCACCCGGGCGGCGCTGGCCGAGCGGCCCTGGATCACCGTCGAGTGGCTGCCCCAGTATGCCCCTGAGTTGAACGACATCGAGCGGAGCTGGCGCGACCTCAAGCGGCACCACCTGGCCCACCGCACGTTCAAGGACGCCAGCAACCTCGACACTGGCATCCGAGACGCCGTCAAACAGCTCAACAAAGAACGCCAAACGCCGCATCCGTGCGACAAGCTAAATAAGGCTGCTTAGAGCAAAGACTCACTTACCGCGTTACTATGTTACAACTGATCCTTGACTTATTGGAAGGAACACTTGCTTCGTCTGAAATGCTGCAATAATCTGACCCCAGACGTAGGTATGTAGGAGTAGGATGTGTCTGAAACCATCGCTCAAACTCTGAACGCCTGGATGCAGGGCACACCTCTGCTGAAACTTCTCTATATCGCTGCCATTATATGTGTGGTCACATTTCGGCTCTTCCGTCGCAATGCGTCAACTTACAAATATAGGTCGGTCGGTGATGATGGTCCTGATCCAGCTTATGGGTGTGTCAGCCATGACGGAGCAGGTCATGGTGGAGATGGTGACGGTGGAAGCAGCCACTAACATATGCTGCGTCACCGACGCCGAACGGACGTTATGACAACAAGGTTAATGTCTGTATTATGCTAGTTCTTAGGCGCTGAATCACGTCTAAGTTGCTTGTAGGTGGAAATCACAGGATAGACTGTCCCCATTCCCAAAAAAAGGAGCACGCCAGACGCAAGAAGCAACTTTGGTTGCCAAGTTTCTGGAAAAAGGCTAATCATCCGGACTACCAGGAACATGCCTAAGAAGACAGGCACCTCAATTCTTACCCTTTTCTTCAGGATCCTCCAGCCAAAGTTCACTATTGTTTCCTAAAAGATAGCAGCTTACATGAACTCCACATTCACGTAAACGACGACGTTATGCTGCACCGCACCAACGCAGAGGGTGTTGTTATGGAATGCTCGTACCGAAATTGGGTGCTGCCTTGACCTGCGGCCTGACCGGGAAGCGGGATGAGCGCTCGTCCCAGAACTCCAACCGTTTGCGCATAAGGCACTCTACCTGGAAGGCCCAAGGAGGCCCCGAGGGGCCAGCCGCGAGCCCTCCAAACCAGGGTGTCGTGCGAGCTACGTGGAACTCGACCCTGCTCCATAAACCAAAATCTTCACTGCCGATGTGCGCCTTCATCACCCGCCCGGCCCAGTCGTCCACCAACGCCAGGGCCGCTGCGCGTGCCTCCTGCTCGGGTAGGCTCAGGATCGCCCTTTCGACCTCCTCACGCATCAGCAGAAGGCGCCTAGGATCCAGTTGCAGCCGCAAGACTTGTTCCTCGTTCATCTCAGGTCATACCGCATCCTACTCCCTGCTCTGGAACGTTGCCACGCTGCACCGCAGCAACGCCGAATGGATGTTATGAAAAATGCTTGTACTTGGTGAGGTGTGTTAAAGGACGGTATGGAGCGCATTCAGTCCTCATGAGTGACGCCAACAGTGTTTCCTGGAAGCCAAGCATCTTCCCTGGCCTGCCCATCCAGGACGCATTGGGCCCCAAGCGGACCCACCTCGGCCTGCTGACGCAACATAAGGGCTCGCCGCAGCTTCTCACCGAGTTGAAGGTGCGGCTACAGCTGCTGGCGCTCGGCAGCGAGACGGAGCCGGCGCTGGCCGAGGTGGATGCCGCCTTGAGCTGCAAGTTGGGCGGCACCGCTGGTGCAGCGGTCAGGACGCTTGTTTGCTGGGGAGGGCTGGAAAGCGAGGAACGGCTGAAGCGCCTCGGATCGGACCTTTGGTGGCGTCACAGAGCTGTCCGGGACCAGTTCGAGCGGTGGGCCATCCTGTTCGGCGTGGAACTCTACCCGCCGCTGTTCCGAGCGCTTCCCCGGGCCGAGGCCCAGGAGCTGCTGGTGTGGGTGCTGCGGGCGAGCCGTGGCCAGGCTCGGACTCGACTCGCCCTCACCGTGATCGACCGCAGGAGGTGGCGGGACCGCGGCGAGGTACTCAAGATCCTGGCAGCAGGCGACGACACGGCTGCACAGTTCGCCCGGACCGCCCTGCTGGAAGAGCGTGCTTCCGGGCCGTCCGCCATGTCGGCGGCGGAGTTCCGTGTCGCGTTCAGGGTAGTGGGTCTCAGCAGCTACCTGCAAGCCGCGCTGGGAACTTCGAAGCTGACCATCCAACTCTGGGCTTCTGGCGAGCTGCGCGTGCCTGCGCGGGCGGCGGAGTGGCTGCGCGCCCAGGTCGAGAAGGCGTTCGGCAGGATCGCGTGGCGCGCGCTGCCTTTGCAAGAGCGCGACAGCCTAGAACGGCAGCTCCGGCACGAGCTGTCCCCCATGCACCTGCTGGCGGGGCGCAACCTGACCGCTTTGGCCCAGGCGCTCGGGAGCGACGACGCGGCATTCTTTGCCGACGACGGCACCATCGCCCTCGTCCACCTCACCTATGGCCTGCTGGACCCGGAGGGACGCTGGCCTACTACAATCATCTTCCCAAACACGTACGCCCTGCTCCAATACCTCGCATGTGGCAAGATAGGCTGACCATGCTGCATCGCCGCAGCGCCGAAGGTAGAGTTCTCGTGCGTAAGCGCGCTGCCTTGCTGGTGTTCAGGATGGTCACCCGTAGGCCGGTGGGGGTCCCTGGCGACCGATGGAACCCCAACGAACGCCGGGAGGTGTATCGCAACGGATACCAACCGCGGCTACGACAGATCGCTTCTGAGAAGCTAAGTGACCTCCGTCGCACCAACTCGAGGAGAGGTCGTCTCCCCGAGAAGTTTGGACCGGATATCCCGCCTGCGTAAGACTACGAGCAGGGCGCCGCCATGATGCACCGCTGCAACGCATACCGGACGTTATGAAATGTGCTGGCAGAGACCTGACGGCTGAAGTATTATTAGCAGCTTTTCTGAGATGTCGGAGAAATAAATTCATGAACTCAAACTCCTATCTAAGAATGATCTTCCCTATCCTGGTAACTCTGGTTGCGGTTGATCTGTTTGCGACCAACAAAGCAAAAGCACAGTTGTCTGATCCCGCATCAAGGTTAGGTCCTTATGGATTAATGAAGACCTACTGTGGAAGCGAGCCGATACCACATGATGTTACTCAAGTTCCGTGGATAGGATGCTTTTATCTCTCGGCTGGTAATAGTGCGGTTGGGCTTCTCTCGAAGCATAGAATTGAGGTGGCCGTTAGCCCGAATGGAGAAGAGTCTTTCAAGGTTGATGGAACACTAGTTACGGAAGTTCAAGGTCCACAGCGACCTGTTTCTGGAACGAATGTGCCATTTGCCCGCGTTTCAGGAGTAGCTGGTTACCATCTCTGCGAAGATGCAGATGGCAAAGCATGCTCTTCTATCATAAATATTTATAATCGTACTCCGGATAAGGCCATATTGTTCATGGTTGCGGAGTGCTTACCGCCTAGATATCACACATGCACCCAGAACAAGGAGATGTGGGAGTACATGAATTCTCACCCTGGATACCAGTGAGAGACATGCCGAAAGGGTAGGATTGTCGTACTTCAAGATAGAACGCACCCATCACGGCTCTATGATTCGCAGAGTATCCATTATGAAGAATTAGACACTAGGGTGACGTGGTTACATGTTGTGTGCTGAGAGCGCTCAGCGGAGGGTTAAGAATTTAAGCTCCGAAGAGCCTACCCTCGCGAATGGCCGCGCCCCGGTTCCTGTCCGAGCGACCACAACCTGCACTCCACATTTTGGTCCATCATCAGCCAGAGTCAACTGGCGTTCCATGCTGCACTGCAGCAACGCAGAAGATGCAGTTATGGAAAGCCAAATCTCTGTCCCATGGTGTTAAATGCTCGACTGGCATGGTGGAACATCTACCCGGGCTGCAGTGCAGCTATGTCACCTGCCTGCGCCGTGTCCTTGGGCGTGCCTTGCGCGGTGCTGACCCTTGCTCCGGGGAGGGCGTAGGCGGCCCCCAGCTCATGATTGCCTCCAAGCACAGCCGGGCCCGCGCATTGTCGGCGATGCCAGGGAACCGGCGGCGCAGCTCGACCACGCCGGACAGCTCGCCCCCGTCCTGACAGGCTTGGCGGATCGCATGGGCGGCTTCTTCATCGACGGCGAACATGGCAGGAGCTTGGACCCGTCTGCCTGGATGGAGCAAGCAGACGTTCTGCGACAGATGCGCAGCGAAGGCGTGCAGAACGCGACCTGCATCGGCTGACAGCCAACGGCATGGCGGGTGCTGGTGTTATCCGTGGACGCGGAACTCTTCCGCCATTTGGCCTCCAGCTTCGGCCTGGGTCAGCCAGACCGGCTTGCGGCCGCGTCCAGACCAGGTCTGACCGCTGGGAGAGCGGAACTTCACTGCCGCCGGGGCTGATTGCTGCTCGCCCTTCTTGCCGCGCTTCGGCCTTTCTTGGGGGCTGTGCGACTGGCTGAAGAGCTGGCCGGGGGTTAGGCCGATCAAGGCCGCTTTCGCCTCGAACTCGGCCTTCAGGCTGCGGCGCGCTTCGTCCAGCTTTCCTGCGCGCTCCCGCTGTATCAGCGCGATCAGCTCGTCCAGCTCGGTATGACCGAGGCCGGAAATCATCTTGTGTATTCTCTCGACCACTGCATCCATCGCGCCTGCTTCCGAATCCATTTACGCTCGTAGGATACTGCTTGCGCCGCTGAGTTCAAGCCCCTTTCGCGGAAAGCGCCACACGCTTTTCAGACCAGGTTTTGTTGACTGAGCACGGCATGCGCCTGCGCCGTAATTCAGACGAGAGCCGAACGGATGTTATGGATACGATGCTGGTCCGGGTGAAGGGGGTCAAAGGGCGAGGCCGGTTCCTGGTCTATGCTGCTTAGCGTGAATCTGGTACCCGCTTTGTCGTGACCCCTCCCCGGACCCCTACCAGTAGGTTAGCTTGGTACGCCCTACTGAAACGCACTTTCGGTTCCTCTGCTACCGGACCCCCAGATCGAACAAAGGATCAACCAAACATGAAATGGACTGAAAAACTCAAGCACGACTTTCTGACTGACACTGGGAAAGGATCTCGAGCTGATACTGATAAGGGATGTCAAGTTCCGGCAATTGAGTCCGGTTCCGGGGTAGTACTTACCAGATTGGCTCAGCTACACGGTAATTTTCGGGCGTTTAGATACAGGGATGGCTGCATTGACATCGTCTTGAGAGGTGTGCGCGAGCAATCTAAAGGTTCGGGCGATACGTTTCATGTTTTGCTATCATTGGCACTTCGTTCGCTAGCTAAGAGAGGCATGCAAGCTGATGTAAACTGGGCGAAAGTTAAAGAAGACATAAGCGAGGCGTTTCCACTATGGACTAGCTTCGCGCGCGTTGGCGAACTCCCGATCATTTTAGTCGATTTCACTTAAGGCTCTTTCAATTCGCAAACCGCGTTCCCATGCGAAGAGAACCATTGAGGGGGTGTTCGTTGTATTATATGATTCGCAGAGTAAACATTATGGAAAGTTCTGACCGTAGCTGGCTGGTATCGAAGCAGCCGTCCCATGCGATCTAACCGGCCTGGCAAGGTACTCTCCCGGGTAAGCCTTCAATCATCCAACTCGCGGTGCAGCGTGTTTCCCTCGCACAGAACAGCGAGGCTGACTATGATGCCGCCATGAACGAGACGGTCCGTATTCTCCTGCCGGTGTCCCCCGAAGCAGCTGCCGTTCTTGGCAACGAGGCCAGGCTGCAAGAGGTCGGGCAGTTCGTGTCGGCGCTTGTCCTTCGCACTCCCTCATCGGGCCAGGACGCAGCAGCTGATACCTTTGTGCGCACCCTGCTGGAGACGAGGACAGCCGCTGCTGCGTCCGGTCTGACCGACGCCGACGTTGACGCCGAACTCGCGGCGTGGAAGCTGGAGCGTGCGGCTCGTCGTCGTTGATGTAAACCTGGTCGTCAGCGCCGCCCTGAAGGCCACCTCCACCCCGGCGCTCGCCCTCTTGGCTGCAAGGACCGAAGCGAGGCTGGCCATGTCCCAGGCAGTCCAAGACGAATACGTCGAGGTCCTGTCGCGGCCGAAGTTTGCGAAGGCGCTGCCGCCAGCACGACGGGACGCGTTCCTGTCGTCTCTGCTGTCGGACGCGGTCATGTTCGAGCCGGCCGTTCGGGTTTGCGATTGCCGCGATCCAGATGACGACATCTACCTGGAACTGGCGCTTGTGGCAGGTGCCGAGGCCATATTGAGCGGGGATGCCGACCTGCTGGTTCTGACCCCGTGGCGTGGCATCCCGATCCTGACGGCCTCCGCCTATCTTCATGCGATCGCGCAACGGGCTAACGATTCCAGGAGTACCCTGCATCATCCAGGCGAATGCTGAGGCACATGGCTTTTGAGATCCCGACGTCACGGACCAAGAAGTCGCGGGGGTGAAAGGGACACGACACGCCGGTGCCAGGGACCGCAACTGGCAACGCAGAGGGCATGGTGGCGCTTGAGGTTCTCAGCATTCTCGACCAGCCCTGGGAAGCGCAGCATATGGAATGGCATGCTCCACCTCGACCGCTGGCAGGGGCACCGACATCCTGAACACACTGCCTAAAGATCTGTCGGCCTTGATTGTCGTGCTGCGCAGGCTGGCGTGGTGCAAGGATCGACGCGGCGATCGCAAAGATTTACAAGTTGTCAGACGCGCGTTTGAGGTTAGGATTGGCGTAGTTCCTATCGTATAAGATATAGCCTACCCGATTTCTGCGAACTCTTATCATCCACGCTTACCCAACGGTGACGCTAAACGGCTCAGATTGGTCAAAAGCTGTTCAGAGTTTAGGTGCCGATCCATGCACCATGCTGGCTCGCGTCGCTGCGTGGATTGGTGCGACACCATCGCGCAACGATCCCCCGACGGGATGTTAGCGAAGCTGACAGGGGCCTGGTTGTTCCCGTTTTAACTTGGTCGCCGCGGCCTGGCGAGCGACCAATACCCTATCCTCGCGAAGGACCCCTTGGAATCCCTCACCGCCTGCAAGCACATTCCACAGGGTGCCGTGTTCAGTCTCGCGTCGGTGCTTGGCGATCAGATGGGCCTCCATTGCGTAGGCGTGAGCCTGGTTCAGCCCGTCAGCCACCACGGCCGCTCGAAACTGGCGACCGGTCTGGAGGTCGGCGGCGAAGCGGCGGTGCACCTTGCTCGCCCGTGTCGCCGGCGCGCCCGCAGCAAGCGCTAGGATCACGCCTAAATGGAAATCGACCCGGCGCCCGGTCCCTTTCCCGACGTAGCGCACCACGCCATCAGCATCGATTAGGTTGTAGACGTAATACCCGGCCATCGATCTCACCGCCACCATCGCCGGCAGGATACCCGACCTAGCCTTGGCAGTGCATTATTGTCCTGTAAGAATTATTGTGGGTTTTCCGCCCCTTCGGTAAATCCAAGATCTTGAATTGTGCGACAAGCGTTGCACGCATAGCTCCTTTCCACAGCCGAGTCGGATGGACCGTGGACATCGCCCTGATCTCACACCTTGCGCCAGCCGGGCTGGCTCGGGTCGGTCAGGTGATACTGGATCGGCCCAATGCCGGAGATGGCGATGATCGCCGGCTCCCTCGCATCCCGCTTCACCCCGTCGTAGTGCGGCGTGCGTGCGACGCGGCGGACGAAGCCGCCGGCCGTGACCGGCACCGTGCGTTCGGGCGCGAAGTCTTCACCGCTTGCGACCCACCAAGTGCCGGACAGCACGACGCAGAGCCGGTCGGTCTCATACCAATGCGGCGCGCTCATGTAGCCCTGGTGCCAGCGGATCAGCACGAAGTATTGCCCGGGCTCGTTCACCGCGCTTTGCATCGGCGCCTGCTCGGCGGTGCCTTCCGGGAAGTTGTAGAGCTGCTTCCACGGAAGCGTGTCCGCCTGCACCACTTGCGTCATGGACGGATCGACGCTCGCCGCCTCAGCCGGCCGGATACGCAGAGGAGTGACCGCCGCCGCCAGCAAGGGTGCCACCAGCAAACCACGGCGCGGCAATGCTTCCGCCATCGGACGTCTCCCACGATGTTGTCAAAAGATGAGCTTGGCTCAGACATGTTGCTTTGGCCAGCGTTTCGCATGAGAACGGTATCCCACAGGGCGGCCCGCAAACAGTGGGCCTGCCGCGTATATCCCCTACCTTGAGGTTGGCTTCGGGTTGGCTGCCTCATGGCTTCCCCACCCAAGGCTGTCACGGGGTCATGCTATAGGACGGGCTCTTAGCCACTTTGGTGCGGCAGGGCTGGACATAGACGCACCGCCATAAGCTGACAGCGCCTGTCGGCCGGCACCAAGGGGCCGCAGGGTAGGACCTGCCCTAACGGGAGTTGGCCACCCTCGGCGCGACCACGCTCTAACCTGGCGGCAGCGGGCTGCGGACCCGTGGCCGGCTGGTCCAGCGCAGCCTGGCCGACGGCATGTTGGCGGTCCTCACGACTCTGATAACCTTCTCAATGCTGAACTCGGCATAACCACGCATCCTGGCTGCGGTCCGTTCTGCCCCGGAGGGAAGTCATACTGGGTGCGAATCGCAACCCATCCAGTTTGGTAACATTGCCCCAGGTGGTGAAGCGGCCCGCACTCGTCGATGGCGACCCACATCATGCGACCAACTCGTGCCGAAGCACCACCAACGGCTCCGTGGCCGCCTCGAACACGAAGCCGCCCGCCCCGAAGTCGTAGGGGGCATCGAGGCGGTGGATGGCGCGGTGGTGGTTGGGGCAGACCAGCACGAGGTTGTCCAACACGTCGGGCCCGCCGCGGCTGAGCCAGCGCACGTGATGGGCCTCGCACAGGTCCGTGCCGTAACCCCGCCGCGGTGCCCAGCCGCAGAGCTGGCACGCGCCGTCGTAAAGGTCGCGCAGTTCCAGGGCGAGCCGCCGGTCACGCCCTTGCGCGCCTTGGACCGCCTGGCCGAGCAAGTAGCGCCGCCGCTCTGCGGCCAACCCGGACGGCTCGTCCCGCAGCAGCCGCGCAACGGCCTCCTCGTCGCCGGACACCAGCAGTGCCTCAAGCCTCTCCTCCGGCAGCAACCGCGCCCGCGGTTCTGGCGCGAGGTGGCGCGCGTAGGCCGCGAGCCGGGCGTGGTCGGTCTCCCCCAGCCCTCGCACGGCCGCGCGGCCCTGGAATGCCCGCCCAAGCACGTCGCCGCCGGCCGCGATGGCGAGCGAGCGCACCAGCGGCGTGATGTCCGGCTGGCTGTCCAGGGCGAAGTAGCGCGAGCGGCGGAGGTCACCCCAGACCCGGTATGGGCCGTAGCGGTAGCCGGGCGGATTGCGGGTCTTGGCCGAGACGACCAGCTCGGCCGCGAGCGCGTAGGCGCTGCCCGGGGCGCGCGTGAATGCCCACACGCTGTCGCCGAGCGCGACGTCATGCAGCAGCGGGTTGGCTTGGTTCAGGTGGTAGCCGACGCCGTGATCGAGGTCGCGGCGGTGATTGTCGCCGCGCCAGTGGTAGAGCAGCGGCATCAGCCCTCAGCGTCCCCGGACGCCGCGGCCCGGTTCACCCTCTCGTCGTTGAGCAGTTCGCCCGGGAACAGCAGGCGGGCGACGCCGATCAGCAGGTACTCGGCGAAGGCCAGGGCACAGCCGCCGAACTCGGTCCAGATGTTGCGCGAGCCGGGTCCCCACGCCGTGCACCAGAAGCGCACCGGCGCGCGCAGCTGCGGCGACGCGGTTGGAGCCTCCGTGAACAGCCGCTGGGCCCAGCGCCGGTACTTAGGCGCCAGCTTGTCTGGTGCGTGCCCGGGCAGGGCGGCGGCGCTGAGGTCGCCGACGTGGTAGGCGTAGTTGTAGCCCCAGCGCGCGAACTTGCCCGCGTTCGCGCGTATGCTGACAACGTTGGCCGACACGCCGCCGTTCCGCCCGATACGTCCCGCCTTGCCCAGGTAGGGCGGCACGACCCGGCCCGCCTCGTCGAGGCGGTGCATGAGGTAGAGCACGCCCTCGGCCTCGCCCGGTGCTGCCGCGAGCACGCGCTCGACCGTGCCGATCACCAACACCTCCATCGCGGCCGAGCGGCGCAGCATGGGGCGCCTGTCCCGGCCGTAGGCGAACACTTCGACTGCGCCGCCCGGGTCGGCCATGAACAGGGGCACGCCCGCCTCGGCGATGCTGTGCGCGGCGCAGAACGCGTCCCAGAGCGCTCGCTTCGTCGAGCGCCCCTGGACGGTTTCGGTGCCCAGCTCGGTCCCTGTGACCGTCATCCCGGGCCAGCCCACTCCGGCACCTGCTGGTCGTGGCGCAGCCGCAGCCGCTGCACGCGTAGGGCTGCGAACACCTGCCCCGTCTCCGGCGGCACGTCGCCGCCCAGCCCCGGCAGGCTCGCCCGCGCCTCGTCCCGAAAGCGCCGGGGCAGGAGCACGCTGCTGGCCTCGTCCAGGTAGGCCCGCAGCCACCAGCCCTGGATCGGCTCGGACGCCGCCCGGAGACGCTCGTCGGCGGGCAGGCGGTCGCGCTTCTCGTGCTGGTTCACCCGCCGGTGCGCGGGCAAGAGGTTCCACAGGTCGCCGCACGGCCACGCCGTCCAGGGCAGGCAGTGGTCGATGTCCAGCGTCGCAGGCTCCAGCTTGCGCCCACTCCAGACGCAATGGAGTGCCTCCCCCGCGCCCAAGAGGGCGAGCGCCCGCTGGCGCGGCAGCGTCACGTCGCGCGACGGCTCCGACCAGGTCATGGCGGACGCCATCCTGCCTTCGTCCAGGGCCCGCCCCTGCCGCTCGGCGTAGCCCCGCATCAGCCGCAGCCACTCCGCCACTAGCGCCGGCTCCACCCAGGCCGCAAACCGTCCCAGCGCCCGCCACAGCTCACGCGGCACCCGCATCTCACCGAAGCCGGCAAGGAACTCCCGGTCGAGCACGACCTCGCCGCCCCCCCGTGGCGCGAGCCGGCGCGCGGTGGGCAGCACCGGGCCGCCGCCGTTGGGATAGGTCAGGTACGTCGCCGGCATGCGCGCGATCAGGTCGGCGGCCTCCTGCAGCGCCTGCCGGACGGCATCCGCCGCCTCGCCCGCGAAGCGCGCGCCCACTCGCAGGTCGAGCCGGGGCACGAGGCCGGCGAGCACCGCCCGGAAGCCACGCCCCGCGAAGCCGAGCCCGTCCGGCCCGGCGTTGCGGGGCATCTGCGGCAGGCCCGCCTCGACCAGGGGCAGGTAGAGCCGCAACCAGTCCAGGGCGACGAGGCCGAGCGGCACCGCCACCGCGTCCTCGCCCTGCGCCTCGGCCAGCCCCGCCTGGCCGTCGGCCGCGCGGCAGAGGGCGCGCAGGAGGCCCAGCTTGTAGGTGGCGCTCTTCTGGTCGTTGAGGATCAGGTGGCGCAGCAGCGGCAGCGCCCCCGTGCCGTCGTCGGGCAGGCGCAGCGCCACCCCCGTCCATGACACCCCCGGGCGGCCCATCCCGTCCGGCGTCTCGACGGCCCGCGCCACGAGCGCGCCGTGTCCGCGGGCCAGGCGCTCGACCTCGGCCAGCGACACCGGATGCATGACGCGCGCCGTCTCGGCGGGGCCATGCCGGAGCGTCAGCGCCAACACGCCGCCGGGCCGGAGCAGGCCGAGCAGCTTGCGCATGGCGCGCTCGCGCTCGCCGGGCGCCACGTGCTGCCACACACCTCCGAGCAGGATCAGGTCGAAGGCAAGGCCGAGCCGGTGCGTGGCGGACAGGCCAGGCAGTCGGTCCGCGAGCCAGTGCCGCACGCCCGCCGCACCGTGCCGGCGCTCGGCCTCCCCGCGCAGGGCGGCCGAGGGCTCGACCGCGACCACCTCGTGCCCGAGCCCGGCGAGCCAGGCGGCATCGCGCCCGCTGCCCGCGCCGACGTCGAGCACCAGCGCCGGGGCGGGCGGCAACACGCCGTCCAGCCAGGCGTGAAGCCGCGTGGGGTCGAGCGCCTCGTAGGCGTCGGCCAGCGCGCCCGCATGCGCGTCATACCAGGCCACGGGGTCGGGAGAGGCGCTCATGCCGCCACGGATTTGGGCTTTGCCCGGTGTTTGCGCGGCCTCGGCAGCGGCAGCGCCGCCGGGACCGCCTTGACGCCCTCCGCGACGGCCGGGAACGGGTCCAGGCCGGTGAGCCGCGCTAGGTCCGTGACGGCGACGACCCGGCACTTGGGTGCGCTCGTGTTCGTGCAGACGTAGGCGCCGGCCGCGCCCGCGACCGGGTCGTAGACGGCCTTCCATGTGCTGGTCGGCACCAGCACGCGTCCCTGCAGCGCCTGCAGGTCAGCGCCCTCGAACATCGGGCCGGTGACCACGTACAGCTCGCCCTCGCGCCGGGCGAGGCGCCGCACTGCGCCCTCGATACGCAGCCATACGCCGCGGTTCAGCACCGGCGTCTGCGGCACCATGTTGGCCAGGCTGAAGCTCTGCTGCTGCGCTTTGGGGGTCGGCATGTCGCCGGACGGCGTCATGTGGCCGCGGTCGTAGCCGGAGCGGGCGTAGTCAGCGAGTTCGGCCCGGTCGTCCTCGGCCAGCGCGCCCTCGGGGTGGAACCGGTTGACCCTCGGCTGCCCCCGCGCGGCGTCCAGGCCCGCCGCAGTGGGGTGCTCGGCCGACCACAGGGGGCCGCGCGTCACCCCGCTGTCGAGCACCGCGAAGGCGTCGAAGCAGAGCCCATGCGTGCGGGCCGCCAGCTTGGCGTTGAGCAGCGCTGGCGGCTGCCCACCCGCGAACAGGCCCGGGCAGGGCACGCGCTCGTCGGCCTGCGCGGCGACTGGGACCAACAGTGCCGAGGCGAGCAGTCCCGCAATCTCGAACAGCATCCCGAGCAGGGCACCACCGTGCCCACGCGACGGACGATCATGCCTGATCCAGCCCAACGGTGTCGTCCTCCCCCGCGACATGCTCCCATCGGACCTCGCGCGCGGCCGCAGCGAAGTGCTCGGCACGGCGTTGGTGCACTTGCTCGGCCCAAGAATGGTAGGCTGCTCTTCTCCTGTACGGTTCTGAGCACCCCGATGCCACACAAGCATAACGCCGATCACCGTCACCACATCCCGAAGATGGCGTTCAAGGTGCAGAGCTGGCCGGCCTATGAAGCGGGCCTGCGCCGGAGGGGCAGCCTGACGTTGTGGATCGAGGACGCAGCGTTGGGAGACTGGCAGACCACCGGACCAGGCGGGCAGGCTCGATACATGGATTTGGCCATCCAGACCAGCCTGATGCTGCGCACGGCGTTCAAGCTGGCGTTCCGCCAGACCGAGGGCCTGATGGCATCGGTGCTGACGTTGATGGGCCTGACGCTCTCGGCGCCGGATCACAGCACGGTCAGCCGCCGGGCGGTGACGTTGCCGGTGATCCAGCCAGCATACGTGCCGCCTGGCCCGTTGCATGTGTTGATCGACAGCACGGGCCTGCAGGTCTACGGCACGGGTCAATGGCTGGAGGCCAAGCATGGCGCGAAGTCGCGCCGGACGTGGCGCAAGCTGCATCTGGCGGTGGATGCCGTCAGCGGCATGATCGTGGCGCAGACGCTGACCGATCAGGACATCGATGATCCGTCCCGGGTCGGCCCGCTGCTCGATCAGATGACGATCCGATTGTCCGGGTGACAGCGGACGGCGCCTATGATGGCACGCCCACATACCAGACGATCGCCGCGCACGGCGATGAGATCGAGGTGGTGATCCCGCCGCGCTCGACGGCCGTCCTGAGCGGTGAACCGGGTGTGCCGACACAGCGCGACCGCCATCTGGCCCTGATCGAGGAACAAGGGCGCATGGCTTGGCAAGCCGCGACCGGGTACGGCCAAAGGTCCTTGGTGGAGGCGACAATGGGACGATACAAGGCGTTGATCGGACCACGGCTGCGCGCGCGTGGGTTCGTGGCTCAGCAGACCGAAGCTGCCATCGGCGTGGCGGCGCTGAACCGGATGCTGGCGGCCGGACGGCCGGACTCCGTCCGTCGCCAGCCGGTCATGGCATAGCAGCTTTAGGTTCGGGGCCATCTCACCTTGGATCTGTCGAGTGCACCAACGCCAGGCTGAGGTCATGCTACCAGGGCTGCAATAAGGGAGCCGAGCAGGGCTTTGCCGTGTCGGCGCCCGTGCAGGACGCAGGCTTACCGAACATCGACGACCACTGTGTCGTGGGATGAGCTGTTGGGGTTGATCACGCTGTAGTCGAACTGGTCTGCGCCCCGAAAGCCTGGCGCGGGCACATACCAGACGCCAACGCCCTGGTAGGTCCGGCCCATGCAGTCCGGTGCCCCTTCGCGGATGACGCTCACGGTGGACGGGCCTGGCCGAAGCAAGATGCTTCCATGAGCCGGCTGCGTGTGGAGAATGACCTGCGGCGGAGCTTCGGGGGAACAGTCACGGTGCCAAGACGCGTAGGTGAATACATGGAGTTCCTGGCCGGCCTGGGTTGCCACATGCATGGTCCGTTCTCTCGGCACCACGCGTTGCGCCCAAGCGGGGGAGAGCGCGGCAGCAACCGCGACCGTTGTGAGCATGAGCCGCCTCATGGTTCTCCCTTCGGCAGCCTCATGCCGGGTTCATCGCCGTCGGTAAACACCATGCCTGCGGCTTCTAGGGCAGCGTGGACGGCGGCGGGCAGCACCGGGCTGGTAGTTGGTATCGCAGGACTGGCCGACCCCGTCCTGACCGGCCTGGTGGTCGTCAAGCCCATGGCCGGCACCATCCCAGGCAACAGCGCCGTCGTGGTCCGGCTTCACCGCCTGCTCGTCAGCGATAGTAGCCCCGCCGGCCATAGAAGCCAGGGCCATGCCGATAGAAGCGCGGGCCATAGAAGCGCCGATAGCCGAAGGAACGGCGGTGGCCATAGAACCGGGGCCGGCCATAGTAGCCGGGGTAGCCATAGTACTGGACCGTCTGCACCAGGCTGTCAGGCTGGTAAATGACGCTCAGCGGAGCCGTGACTGCAGCCTCGGCCCGCGACGGCGCCATCCCGGCCAGCGCTCCCAGCGCCAGGGCCGCCGCCACCAGACATCCAGCCACCATCCTGCACATGCTTCGTTCCTTTCTTGTTGTATTCTAGTCAGATGCGATATCCTGGCGGGAGCAAGGCGGCCGGGATAGCCATGGGGAGCAGTGGTGTCGCAGATGGTCGCGAAGACGATCGGGGGCAGGTTCGGTTACCAGGTCAGACTATGCCCTGCATGCGCGCCATCCAGCGACCAGAATGCGTCCGCTGATCGCGCCTGGAAGCGGCGTGAGGCGGGCGGTGCCGTTTAGCCTGGCGCCAGCTGGTCGAAGAGGCGGAAAATCCAGGAAACCTCGTAGGCGAGGCTCGCCAGGACGAAGCCGCCGTGGAACCAGCGCTTCCTGGTCACCATTGCAACACCGCAGAGTGCCAAGCAAGCCGGGAGGCGGACCAGGTATTCGCCATGGAAGGTTGCATAGTGTTCAGCACCCTTTAGCAGCGTGTCCACGAAATCGAACACGAAAGCGGCGCCCAGAAGGCCGAAGAACCAGCGTCGGCGGGAGAGGAAGTAGTCCTCGTAGCCAGCGTAGCCGCCAAGGTCGTCCGGGTAGAGCAGCGTGCACAGCAGGAACAGCAGCACGACATAGGCCACGACGAACAGGTAGATCTGGAAGGTCCATTGCGGCACGGCGGTGAGCTGGAACTCCCACCACCAGAAGTGCAGCAACAGCAGCACCGTCCAGGCGACCCAGCCGAGGTGGATGGGATAGACGGCGTGCCGCCCCGGATGTTGCACGAAGCGCGAGGTGCCGTTGAGGAGCCGCGTCAGGCCGAGGCCGAGCACGATGCTCATCACCACGCGGATATGGAGGAAGATATCGGCCTGGACCACGTGCGGCATGAGCATCCACTTCTCCAGCTTGCACCGGCACCTGCACCGGTATTCCAGCCCAGCCGGGATAGTGCGATCGCCCCGCCGAACGCCGGCCGCAGAGCGGGCACGGTGCCGGGCGGGCGCGAGAGGTCAGGGTCAGGATCAGGGTGATCGTCGGCAGGGCAGGCTCAGTGCCCCAGGTTTCGAGCCGGACCGCAGCCGGGTCCGGCGACAAGCAGGAGATCAGGTTCACCTAGCCCATGTGGCGACGGCGGCAGGATCATTAAAAACGCCCAAGATCCAAAGAACGGGCAGGATAGCACGGTTCGTGGCATGGACCGTGAAAACACCGTCCCTCGCCCAAAAGCTACTGAAGGCCGTAGTTGGTTGAAAACCATTTGTTCGCCCTTTGACTTACAGAGGGTCAAGCTTGTCGCTTCCAGGCGCGCTTCTTATCCGCCCCACCACCTTTTTCCAGTCTGACCACATGGCAGGATCGCCGGTGCTGCCATCGGAGTAGACGCTTCGGTTCAAGTTGCTCAACAGGTTAGCAAGCCCCTCGTCACTTTTCAGTCCTCGTTCCCAACAGGCTTCAAGGAACGCGCGCATGGCGTCGAAAGCCATCAACTCGTCCAAATTCGACGAAAGCTCGCCAGTCCACGGTGTATTGTCAGTCATCCCGCGAGTGTGACGCCACAAGTAGATGTCCGCTATGGGGTCGGGAGCAGCCTTCGTAGAGCTCTAATGCCACCGGTCCTAGCCAGGCGTGCGTGCCCAAGGCTTCTCTGACCGCAGCGAGCTTGCCAGCGATGCATTCGGTCGTTCAGGCCACCGCGCGAAGTCTGCGAAGCAGTGGTTGGATGGCAAGGCGCCGCGCCTCGGCGAGGGCCGCCACGTCGCGGGCTATCATCCGGTTGAGCTCCATTACAGCGTGCAAGCACTCGGTAGGAATGGTCAGCAGGTCCGCATTCTCCTGCGCCACCACCTGCACTGGGCTGGTGCCGCCCGCCAGGGTTTCGTGCAGCACCAGGAGCTGGCCTGGTCCGACCAGCTCCAGCCGCATCTCGCCCCCGCCGTTCGGGACCGAGACCGCGAGCGAACCGGCCAGGACAAAAAAGGCTTCCGTTGCAGGCGCGCCAGCGGGGGTCACAATATCCGTGCGCCGGTAGCGCTGGAGCGCGCATCCGGCCGCCAGTGCCGCCAGTGCATCGGTGTCGCCGTGAAAGGCACCGGACGCGCTCAGCATCCGCAGCCGCTCGCCGGCATCGGGCACGGCGCCGGTCTCAGACGGTCCCGGGGCGCCGAGGCGCAGCCCGCGGCGCTGTGCCACATACCAGAAACGGCTGAGGAACTCGTCGCGCGGGCCGGATAGGATGCTGGGGTCGGCCACCGGAAGCACCGCCGCATAGCTCACGGTTTCGTCGCCGACCGCGGTGACCATGCATTTCGCAGGGGATGCGCCGGCGAGTTTCGGCAGCCCGAGCGCCGCTTCCAATACCGCATCCCGCACAGCCTCGGGCGGCACGTCCAGACCGAAGGTGAGCGGCACGGTGATGCTCGCCATGTCGCCCGATCGCGCTGCCAGCACGAGGTTGCCCTTCGCCAGGGTGCTGTTTGCCACCACGATCCGCGTGTCGCCTTTCGCCAAGGTCACCGTGCGCCAGTCCATCTCCAGCACGCGCGCCGGGCTGCCGTCGACCACGATCCAGTCGCCGACGCCGAATTTGTGCGCCGAGAGCAGGCCCAGGCCCGACAGCAGGTTGCCCAGGAACTCCTGCAAGGCAAAGCCAAGCACGATCGAGCCCACGCCCATCGCCGCGAACAGGCTGCCGAGGTCGACATCCCAGATCCGCGATACCACGACGGCGCCCCAGACCAGCGACAGGCCGATGCGCAGAATGTCCAGCAGCAGCTTGGGCGCCTGCGTGCGGTTGTCGACGACCGCCAACAGCGCCGACTGCGCAACCCGCAGCAGCAGATAGAGCCCGCTCAGCGCGAAGGCGGTTTCAGCACTCCGCACGGCCCAGTTCTCCGGCGGCAACTCTGCCAGCCCGCGCAGGATCAGCCAAACCGCCCCGGTCGGCAGCAGCAGGTAGGCGACCTGGCGCAGGATGCTGGACGCGAACTCGCGCCGCCCGTCAACGGAACGGGCCACCTCAAGCGCGGTGAGCACCAGCGCCGGGTAGCCCACGACCATCACGAGGCCGAACCAGGATTGGCCGGATAAACTGGGCCATGCGAGCAGACCACGCATCCCGCTACTCCGCCGCCCTCGATTGCCCGCCGGCGTCGGCCATGGCCGCGCTGCGCGGCACGGCCGGGCGCGCCCAAGTCTGCAGCGTGCCGACCACGGGGGACACGATCGGGGCTGTCGGCTCGAACCCCTCCACATCTGTCAGCAGCGCGTAGGTGCTCTCGCAGACCTGCACCATCCCGGGCTCGGTGTCGACGGCGATCCGGCGTGCGATGACCAGCGTCCGCCCCCAGATATCGTAGGCGGCGTTGCCGCGCTTGAGCAGCAGGACATCGATCTCGCCCGAGGCCAGGCCGAAGCGGAGCGAGATCGATTTCGCCCAATCGGTGCCGAGCCGCTGCACTGCAAGGCTCGCCGCCTCGGTCCAGGCGAGCGCGCGCGACGCGTGGTCCAGCCGCGGCGAGGACAGCCCGCAGATCGCGATCTGACTCTCGCCCAGCGACCGCACCGGCTCCACGCCGTGGCTGACTGCCGCCGTGGTGATCGTCTCCAGCAGCGCGTTGAGCAGTTCGCCCATCTCGGCCGCGTTGCGCCCGACCGAAAGCGCGTCCAGCCCGTCCATCCAGGCGACCACGACGGTGACGTTGGCGACGGTCTCCGCCGTGAGTTCCGCCCCGCTGCGCACTCGTTCGGCCAGGCCGGCGGGATAGAGGCTGTTGAGCAGCCCGTCCGTCTTGCGGTCCGCCGCCGCGATCTGCCGGTCCCGGTCGCCGATCGCCGCCGTCATCGCGTTGTAGCCGCGGGCGACATCGGCGAATTCGTCGTTGCCGCGGACCTTGATCGGCGTGGGCGCGCCGCTGGCGGCGAGCGACTGCATGCCCGCAGTCACCCGGCGCAGCGGGCGCATGAACAGCTCGGCACAGGCCAGCGCCAAGAATGTCAGCGCGACGGCTGCCACGGCCGCTGCCACGAGCAATGCGCGGTTCAGCCGACGCACCGGCGCGAACGCCTCGGACACGTCCTGCTTGGCGAGGATGCCCCAGTGCAGGCCGGCCACCTCCACCGGTCCGTAGGCGAACACCGACTCGACGCCGCGCGTGTCGCTCGCCTGCGAAATGCCGGTCTGGTTGCGGAACGCCAGTTCGATCGCATCGTTGCGGAGGTGAAGATACATGATCGTCGTGCCCACCGCGCGGATCTGGTCGGCGACCGTCGCTGGCGTGCCGTTGGCGGTGATCTGCGTCAGGAACCGGTTGGGGTCGGCCATCATGAAGCGGGACTGGCTCCGCATCAGCCGGTCCTCGCCGACCAATTGCACCTCGCCCGTTTCGCCCTGGCCGGTGAGTTGCCAGCTATCATTGTCGGTGAGCAGGGCGTTCAGCGTTCCAATGTCGATCTGCGCCACCAGCACGCCGATCGTCTGCCCGTCGGCGATGATAGGCACGGCCGTGAACATTTGCGGCGCGAAGGCCGACGGCATGTAAAGTGCGTAGTCCTCGATCACCGCCTGGCCGCCATTGCGGGGGTCGAGTGCCCGTTGCGCCGCCCGGGCGAACCCCGACTGGGCGAACGGGCCGTGGTACATGTTGCTGCCGAAGTCGGGCTCTTTGGCGACGGTGTAGACGACGTCGCCGGTCTGCGCATCCATCAGGTTCACGTCGTAGAACCCGATCGTGTTGGCGAGGCGGTCCAGGGTGTCGTGGAACTGGCCATGCACGGCGTCGTAGCGCGAGCCGCCCGGCGCCGCGTTCAGCAGGGCCTTCTTGCCGACCGGATTGGGATTGCGCGCGATGTAGTCCGCCTGCAGCCGCCGCCCGACTGGATCGGCGGGCATCAGGCCTTCGAGGGGCGTATGGCTGCCCGCCACCTTGTCGATCCGGGGCAGAAAATACGTGTTGTACCACATTGTCAGGTCCGCCGTGTCGGCCTTCTCGCCGGCCGGGTCCGCCTGCAGGTCGGCATGCATGTCCCGGAAGGCCGCGAGCAGGGCTTTCGACGCGGTGATGACCTCGGGAGAGCCGCCGATCGCCTGGGTAAAGCGGATCTGGTTGTGGACGTAGCTCTCCACCCGCTGCTTCTTGATCTCCCGCTGGGCCGTGAGTTGCCGGTCAACCGCGTCCGTCAAGGCCTGCGCGCCGGAGCGGTAGCCGATGATGCCGCCCGCCGCCAGGCAGGCGAGCCCGGTGATCAGCAAGGTCAGGATGATCTTGGAGCGGATCGAAATCTGCCACATGGCCGCCCCGGCGGTTGGGCCACAAGCAAACGACGGAATGCACCCGTGTGGCAAGTGGGTTAGGTGCCGGCGCTGGCCGCACTGGCCAGCACTTCGCCTGCCCCATCGTCGGCATCCAAGTCACCCCTTCCTGGTGCGGCTCGGCTTCCTCGTCCGCCGGGCCGCCCGCGTGCCAGTTCCAGGCCTCTCACGCCCTGGCACGGCCGGGCAGCAATCATCTTCGCCGAGGGCCTGCGCGACCGCCAAGCAGCCGAGGCGGTCCGCGGCCGGATCGACTGGACGTATGCCCTGGCGCTGCCCCTGTCCAACCCTGGCTTAGACAGCGCCGTGCTGAGCGAGTTCCGGTCCCACCTGGTCGAGGGCGGGGCGGAGCAGGGATTGTTCGACGCGGTGCTTGCGCTTGCCCGGGAGCGAGACCTGCTGTCGGCTGGAGGGCGCCAGCGGACCGACTCCACGCATGTGCTGGCCGCGGTGCGTGCCGTGAACCGACCCTCCGGCGGCTTCGTCGCCGGCTGCTTCGCAGACGGATCGCCAAGGGGCGATGGTGCGCCATTGAGACGATGCGCCACGCGCTGGAGAGCCTGGCTGTTGTGGCGCCTGATTGGCTGCGGGCGCAGGCCGAGCCTGACTGGGCCGAGCGCTACGGGCACCGCGCCGTGGATGACCGCCTGGCAAAGACCGCCACCCGCTGGGAGGAGCGCGCCCGGACCATCGGCCAGGACGGCCACGCACTCCTGGCTGCGGCCCTGGACCCGGCAGCGCCGAGCTGGCTGCGGCAAATGCCTGCGGTCGAGATCTTGCGGCGCGTTTAGGTGCAGCAATTCTAATATGTCAGCAGAACGCGCCACATCGGCCTCGCTCAACCCGCCCAGATCGGGATCGTGCAGCTCGCACCATCAGTGCATCAGTCCATATGGACACTCCTCACGTGTGCTGCGCGTGGGTGGTGTCGCGCAGGTGGTGGAATCGGATGGTGGCGTAGTCTCCGGCTTGTTCAACGAGCCATGACCGGCGTTTCAGCGCCGGCGGAGACCACGCCATGGAACAGGGTAGCACGACGCGCGAAGCGGCTGACACAGGGCTGTTTGCGGGGGATGCCTGGTTTGACCCGATCGAGGCGGGCATCCGGGAGCGGGTGCGCGGGTTCACTGAGGAGCTGCTGGAGCAGGAGCTGACGGCGGCACTGGGGCGCGGCAAGTCCGAGCGGGCGTCTGGTGAGCCGAAGGGCTACCGGAATGGGACGCGCGGACGGCAGTTGCTAGGCAGCTTCGGCCCGGTCGAGGTTGAGGTGCCCCGCGCCCGCATGGCCGCGGCTGAGGGCGGCGGCACCAAGGAGTGGCGCAGCGCTGCCCTGCCGCGCTACGCCCAGATGACGCGCCAGGTCGAGGCGCTGATCGCGGGCGCCTACCTGTCCGGCACCAACACGCGCCTAGTGGAGCGGGCGCTGGCCGCGCTGTTTGGCGGCGTGGTGGGCAAGGATGTCGCGCAAATCGCCGTGCGATTTCGCTGGGTCAGCCGCACGTGGCGCAAGGTGCCGACCGACTGGGACGCCTGGAACGCACGCGACCTGGCTGACGAGGACATCGTTCGCCTGATCCAGGCGAAACCGGAGGTTTGCGCTGGGACGGCACGGTCGTGCGCGTGCGCCTGGACCGCAAGGCGACGAACATCTCGCTGCTGGTGGTGCTCGGCGTGCGCCGCGACGGGCAGAAGGTGCTCTTGGCCGTCAAGAACATGGAAGGCGAGAGCGGAGCCGCCTGGCGCATCATTCTGGACGGCCTGGTCGGGCCGGGCCTGCGCACGCCGGAGTTCCTCATCACCGATGGTGGGGCCGGGCTGGAGCGGGCGCTGGCCGCGTTGTGGCCCGACGTGCCGGCGCAAAGATGTACGGTCCACAAGCACAGGAACCTATTGGCCCATGCGCCGGACGCGCTGCACGAGGCTTGGGTCGCAAAGCGGACCAAGGCGTCCGACTACACCGACATGATCTACGCCGAGACTGCGAAGGAGGTGCAGGCCAGGCGCAAGGCGTTCCTGCGCAAGTGGCGCCTGCGGTGTCCTGCGGTCGCCACCAGCCTGGAGGAGGCCGGAGACCGCCTGTTCGCCTTCCTCCGTCTGCCCTCAAGCCAGTGGAAGTCGGCGCGGACCACCAACGCCATCGAGCGCCTGCACGAGGAGTTCAAGCGCCGCATCAAGACCCAGACCGTGCTGCCGTCCGCCGAGACCGCCGCGATGCTGTTCTGGGCCTTGATGACATCGGGCCAGATCGTCATGCGCAAGGTGGACGGGTGGCAGACGCTCGGCGAGAAGATGGCCGATCCCATGCCCGTTGACCTCGCCGCCTGAGCCAGGCAACCATCATCGCGCCGGAGACGGGCCAGTCAGACCATTTCCACCACATTCGCGACACCACCCGCCTTGGCCCGGTGCCCCGCTTCCGTGATGGGCACTATGGGCATGATCTGCATGAACGCTGCGTGCCGGGCGTCCGCAGCCGCCTCCCACACGGAATCGGGATTGCCTTCGTCACGGCTTATCTCGTCCTGGCGGTGATACGTCGCGCAAAGAGCCAGAAGCTCGGCATCAAGATCAGGCGGCGCAGCGATGGCAGCGCCGGACAGCGCCAGGGCAGCAGGCGCGGCTGCGGACAGCAATGTGCGGCGCTTCATGCCGCTGCCCTCCCTGATGCCGGCTGCGGCTCGCTGCCGTCGATGCAGCGGTCAACCAGACACCCCAGGTCCGCCGCCGCGCTGGACACGTCCACGTCGGGCTGCTTATTCCGGTGATTGCGATCGCCTGGTCCGGGTTCATCCGCTCTTTTGATACTGCTACGGAAATGGACCCTGGACGGACGATCTGGCGGGCTACGCCGCCTTCGGGACGAGCATGACATCGTAGCCGAGGTTGCTCAGGCGCTGGACCAGCTTGGTCGTCGAGCGCTTGCGTGCGACCTGGTCGAGGTAGCCCTCGCCGAGGTCGCGGAACGCCTCGCCCGTGCTCAGCATGTGGAACGCGGCCAGGAGCAGCTTGTGGGCGATGGCCATGATCGCCCGCACCGGGCCGCGACGGGCGCGTAGGCGGTTGTACTTGTCTCGGTAGTAGCTGCCCTTGGTCCGCACCGCGGCCGAGGCGGCGGCGAACAGCACGGACTTCAGGAACACATTGCCCCGGCGCGTCCCGGCGCCCTTCGGCTTGCCCGCGCTCTCGGGGTTGCCCGGAGCGACCCCGGCCCACGCCGCCAGGCGCCGCACGCTGGCAAACACGTCCCCATCGGTGCTGATCTCGGCGATGATCTAGGCCGCCGTCACCCAGTCCACGCCGGGGATCTGCGTCAGCAGCCGATGCTGCGCCTGGTATGGCTCGAGCTGGGTCCCGATGCGGGCGTCGAGGGCTTCCAGGTCCTGATCGATCGCCTTCAGGGTGCGCAGGTGCATGCCGAGCAGAAAGCACTGGTGCTCGCCCATCCGCCCGTCCAGCGCCGCTTCCAGGGCGGCGTGCTTGCGCCGCATCCGCCCGCGTGCCAGGCTGGCCACCTCGGCGGCGTCGCTCGTGTCCGCGGCGAGCGCCTCCAGCATGGCCATGCCAGAGACGCCGAACACGTCGCTGGCCACGCCGGAGAGCTTGATGTTGGCGCCCTCCAGCAGCTTCAGCACACGGTTGCGCACCGCCGTCCGCGTCTCGATCAGCGTGCGGCGGTGACGCACCATCTCGCGCAGGTCGCGGATCGCAGGAGGCGGCACGAAGCTCTTGGCGACCAGGCCATGACGGACCAGCTGCGCGATCCACTCGGCATCCTTCACGTCGGTCTTGCGGCCAGGCACGTTCTTGATGTGGTGGGCGTTGCCGACGGTCAGGTCGACGTGCCCCTCCAGCACGGCATACACCGGCTTCCAGTAGACGCCGGTGCTCTCCATGCCGACGTGGGTGACGCCATGCTCGGCCAGCCACGCCCGCAAGGTCTTCAGATCGCGTGTGGTCGTGCCGAAGCTGCGCAGCAGCTTCTGCGGCTTGCGCCCGGGTGCGCCGATCAGGACGCAGCAGACGACGCTGGCCTGGTGGACGTCCAGGCCGGCGCAGCGTTCGAGGAAACATCCATGGCCAGCACCTGTCATGAGGGGACGGGGTGGCGGCCGCTGCGCTGCAGGCAAAGTCAGATACTGCTACTCGTGCTCGCCGAAGCCGGCGGCGACAAAGGATGGTGCCTGGAAACAGCGCGGACCGATCTGCTGGGCGGAGTTGAAACATCCAGTATCCAACGGCCTCTATGCGGCCACCGGAGGCGGAGATGGAACACCACCCGCCGACTGACAATGCGCTGCCTTATTTCCTCGCGATGATGGTGCGCGCCCCGCGCGGTTGATCTGCTACGGAAATAAGGCCTGAGCGTCACCCCAAGTAGCAGTCAAGCGTCTGATTTCATTGTCATGATGGTGCGCGCCCCGCGCGGTTGATCTGCTGGCGAATTACTGTCAGGCGGCCTGTGCCATTAGCGTGCGGAACATCGAGCGTCTTGTCGTGGCCATCTCGGCGCCGCCGGGCCACTCGGTCATCCTGACCAGGTTCATCGCCGCGGCGGTCGCGACATGCTGGAGGTGGGTCTTGGCCTGGCCGACGTAGCGCGACCGGCGCAGGCCGAAGCCCCGGACCGCCTGCGAGATCGTGCCCTCGACGCCGGCCCTGACCGCGCTCAGGGCGGCGAACTCGGCCGTCGTTTCCCGACGCCGCGCCTCCACGAGTGCCATGTATTGCTCGTGCGTGCGCAGCGTCAGGGTGCGCCGCGCTCTCTTACCATGCGTGCAGTCCGCCAGGTGCTGGCAGGCGCCGCAATCCGCTTCGGCGAACTTGACCTTGATCACCGCCGTGCCGCGGTTGTCGAGGGCCGGCGTCCAACTCGCGCTCATGGCGCCCTGGGGACAGATCGCCTGCTTGTGCTCCCAATCCACGCTGAAGTCAGCCGCCGCGAAGCCCTTGCCCTCGCGCGCCTGCCAGCGCTCGTCGGCTCGGGCCGGACCGGCGAGGTCGATCCCGAAGTCCCGCCGCGTGGACACCAGCAGTTCGGCGTCCAGGTATCCCGTATCGACCAGGTGCACCGCCGGCAGCAGGCCCTTGTCCCGCAGGGCGGCGTGCGCCGGCGTGGTCGCTTCCGCATCGGCCACCGGCGCCGCCATGGTCTGGACGTGGGTGATGAGGTGCGGCTCGCCGTCATTGCAGGTTTCGGTCAGGTGGGCCTTGTAGCCGATCCACTTGGTCGTGCGCTTGCGGGCCAGGTGGGCGTCGGTGTCGTGGGGCGAACTCAGGAACAGCAGGGACGGCGGGATGCCGTGCTCGGCCGTGCGCCACTGCACGCCCTCTGCCGAAACATAGAACTGCTGCACCCAGACGCGCCGCAGGATCTCGACGGCCGGCACCTGCCGCAGCCAGCTCGGCGCTGCCGGGTCCAGGGCCGCAGCCAGGAGCGCATGGCCGTCCCCGCCGATGGTCCGGGCGCGCTCCTCCCGGCGGGCAGCGTTCTTCGCCAGGCGGTCATCCACAGCGCGATGCCCGTAGCGCTCGGCCCAGTCAGGCTTGGCATGTGCCCGCAGCCAATCAGGCGCCGCGACGGCCAGGCTCTCCAGCGCGTGGCGCATCGTCTCAATGGCGCGCTATCGACCCTTGGCGATCCGTCTGCGAAGCAGCCGGCGGCGGAGCCGCCGGAGGGCCAGTTCGGCGCTCGTCATCGGCGGTGGGGTTGTGGCCACGTCTGCGCTCGTCTCCTGCGCGCCGGACCGCACCTCGCTGCTTCGGCGCCGGACGGCATCGAGCAGGGAGCGGCTACAGTTCTCCAGCAGGTGCCAACGGTCGCTCACTTGGACTGCATCGGGCGCGCCCCGGCGTGCAGCGTCCGCGTAGGTGCCGCCACGGTCGCGGCTGATCACCTCGGCTCCGGGGTGCGCCTTGAGCCAGGTGACGAGCGTGTCGGCCCGGCGATCCGGCAACAGATCGACCACGCGCCGTCGCTCAAGGTCGACGAGAATGGTGCCGTAGCGTCTGCCCCGGCGCCACGCCCAATCATTCACGCCGAGCACCCGTGGGGCCTGGGTGGATGGCTCCGGCGCCCCGCGGCGGAGCATACCGAGCAGAGTAGTGGCGCCGACCGGCATGGTGAGACGACGCGCCAAACGCAATCAAGCCTCGCCGCCATTGCCGAAGGCAATCCGTCTGCGAAGCAGCCGGTCGCAAGGCGACCGGAGGGGGTGAGGCCAATATGGCGCTGGATGTCGGCCAGGCGTCCGGTCCGGCGCGCCCGTGGCGCGGCGACCTCGGGCAGGCGTTCGGCGAAGACCCGGCGCGGGCACCCGCGGGTCGCACAGCGGAACCGTCGCGCCTGGACGCGCAGGGCGACGATACATCCCTGCCAGGACAGATCAGCCAAAGTACGTTGGTAGCGGCTGTGCACCCGGGCGGAGGCCACCCCACAGAGCGGGCAGACGGAGGTCGGCGACTTCGGGCGGCAAAGAATGACAACGCGGTCAGGGTCAGAGAGTACCTGCTCAACAAGCAGGCCCTCGGGGATCAGAGGCGATAGGCAGCGCAGCAACTCGGCACCGAATGAACAAGGGAAGTGTTCACCTCCATATGGGTTGCCCGCCCACCTCTAGCCCGATCATCTGCACCAGAAACCGCGGAGAGCCCCGGATCGGCGCTTGTTCATTATCTGACGGACTCCTCCTGCAACACAAGATTGTGCAGCAGGCTGAACAGGTCTTCGGCCGCCGCGCCAGCACGCTGGATACTGGCTTCCGCCAAGGAGGAGAAGCTGCCACGTTGCTCCTCGATGCACCCGGCAAAAGCCATCGACCAAGCTGGGAACTCGCGCGCAGTGGCGGGCGTCAGTTCCAGCACCGTCACATCGGAATGCCTCGTGTCACGTTGGATGCGCTCAAAGGTCTGCTCTACCGCGTCCAAAGGACCCTCAAGCACCTGTGCAAAGCAGGTGCTGTTGAACAGCAACGCTCCGGTGACATGGACCTTCAGGTTATTGTGACGCGAGACGCGCAGGATCTGCTGAACTTCCACATCCATCAGCTCGGGCGGCCCAACGATGCTGTTGCGGCTGAAATACGCTAGTCGATACAGATCCTGTGTCATGCGGCTTGGCTACCTACGCTACGTGTGGGTCGGTTGGCAGCGGTGGACACCCCGGTTGCGCTGTCGAAAGCCGTGATCACGGCGCTGAGTTCCGTCTCGGGAACCGGTCGGCCAAGAAGGTATCCCTGGACCTCGGTGCAGCCATGGGAGCGGATCTGCTCAAGCTGCTCAGCAGTTTCGATGCCTTCCGCCGTTGTTCGCATCCCAAGTATGACACCTAGCCCGGCGATGGCGCGTACGATTGCGGCGTCGTTGCCGTTGATAGCAGCGCCATCCACGAAGCTGCGGTCGATCTTGATCCGATCGAATGGGAAGCTGCGCAGTTGGGACATGGAGGAGTATCCCGTGCCAAACTCATCCATTGCGATGTTCACCCCCATATCTTGCAGTATGTGGAGCGCCGCCCGGGTTGCATCGCCGTTATGCAACAGTGCGGTCTCCGTCACCTCGATTTCCAGCCGGTGCGCCGGCAGCCCGGAAGCGGCGAGCGCTGCGGCCACCGTTGCTGTCAGCCTGTCACCCTCGAAGTGTGCTGCGGCGATGTTCACGGCGACCGAAAGCTCCGCTGGCCATCGCATCGCCTCTACGCAGGCTGTCCGCAGCGCCCACTCACCGACCGGCAAAATCAGACCGAGTTCCTCAAGCAACGGCACGAAAGCGGCTGGGTTGATGAGGCCACGCGTCGGATGCTTCCAACGCAGGAGAGCCTCAAACCCGGTCAGCTTACTGGTATCGACGTCAATCTGTGGCTGATAGTACAGTTCGTATTGGCGCAGCATCAGCGCTTTGCGGAGTTCCTGCTCCAGCGTGCGTCGTGCTTGAGCATGCTCTTGTAGCTCTGGACGGAAAAAGCTGAAAGTGCCGCGGCCATTCGCCTTGGCCTGGTAGAGCGCGAGATCGGCCTGGGCCAGAAGCGCATCAGCGTCACTGGCATCTTGCGGAGCCAGAGCGATGCCTACGCTGGCACCTATGTTGACGAGATGGCCGCGCAGGAGAAAGGGACGTTTCATCAGCTCTACGATACGCGTCGCGGCTGATGCCGCCTCTTTCTCTCCTTGGTCCGCCAGTACAATGATGAATTCGTCACCGCCGACACGACTGACCAAATCATCAGCGCGAACGACTGATTGCAGCCGTTGTGCCACTGTCTGTAGCAGCATGTCTCCCACAGGATGCCCAAGCGTGTCGTTCACATTCTTGAAGCGGTCAAGGTCGACGGCCAAGACGGCTAGTGACCCACCTACAGCTGCCAAATCTGCGCAAGCTTGCATGAGGCGACGGCCAAGCAAGATACGGTTCGGCAGAGCCGTCAACGGGTCGAGTGACGTCAG
Source organism: uncultured Acidobacteriaceae bacterium (assembly GCA_964243455.1). Classification (GTDB taxonomy): domain Bacteria; phylum Acidobacteriota; class Terriglobia; order Terriglobales; family Acidobacteriaceae; genus Granulicella. The sequence continues at coordinate 12,811 of CAXTGN010000002.1, read as the reverse complement.
GTCGGGGTCACTCGTCGATTTTGCCGGCGCAATCTCAAGCTGAAGCGACCAACGGCCTTCCGCAACTAGAACTAGCTTCACGCATAACGGCGGACCACGGCTCATCTCCAAATGAATAGCATTATCGATATGTGTCCCGCCCTTTGTGGTTGCCCCTCTGATCAGGGCCTGCAGCTGGCGGTCCCCTACAGATGTGAGCCCCGGCAAGAGGGTGAGGCACTCAGTCAGGTTGCTCTGATCTGCATCGGTTCGGCGTCCGCTGTCCACCATGTCCGTGAACAACCTATTCTGGGCCAATATCTGCAAATCAGCGTCGAAGACCGCAATGCCCTGAGATACACTATCCAAGGCGGCTTGCAGCAGTGTGTCTCTTTCAGCATGGGGCAGTTTCCCGACCTTACCCATATCCGGCACCGGCCCACTGGAGTCCATGGCACTAAATCCTCGTTCTTGGCTCAACCACTACGCGGAGACGCGCCTTACCAGTAGGTGAGAAGAAGAGCATCTTCAACCAAAGATTGCGCTATGAAAGTTCAACCGATGTCAAACCAAACGCGACAGCAAGAAAGGCATTGTCAGGTTGGCAAATCCGGCCGAGCCATGGCACCGTGCCAGGCATGACGACGTCTTCACGGTGAACCGGATTACGCAGAGGTGACCCCAAGTACCCGTCAGGACAGGACTCCTTTGAAGGAGTACTTTAGATATATCAGGATTGGGAGCAACCGCAAAAGGCCAATGGGTCGAGCTTCGGGCTGTGATTATGTTCCCCACATAACCCGAGCCTACTCCTGCCGCAGGCATCCCATCATAACAAAATTGAAACATTGAAGGCTGGCGCTCACAAGCTTGGATAGGGGAGGCTGCCAACGTCGATCCTGACGGTCGCTAGTGCAGCGAGACCGCAGGAAGGCACTGAATGGTGCGATCAACGGTTCAATACGAAACGCCTCTTGCGGAGCAGGAAGTCCAAGCTGCCCGAGCACCTCTTGCAGGTGTGCATGGCCGACGTCCGGGACGCCCGGATCACGTCAACCCGGTCCTGATACCGTTGCTGTGCGGCGAAGCGACACCTGGCCTGTCATCATGCGACGAGACAGACTTTGAATGCGATCGGGAAGTCTTGGCGCCTGCGTTCGGGATCGCGGTCGGCCTGGTCCTGAGCGCGCCATTATGGGCCGTCATCGGCTTTGCAGGGTGGGCCATATTACATTGAGGTCTGACGCCAAGTCCGCATGCGCCAGAAACGGCCGGAGACCGGCATCGGCGCCAGTGCTGGGCAATGCAGAGCATGCCGAGGCACCTGGCAGCCTTCGACGACAGCATCCCTCGCAGACGGTCCGGCCCGTAGAATTGGTGCGGTCGCCTCATCTTCGGGACGTGTTCAGCGTGATCGTGGATCTGCCCAGTCCCGGAGCCAAGCCGCGAAATCGTCCGGGATCATTGGCCGGGCGAAGACGTATCCTTGCACCTCATCGCACTTGGCATCTTTGACGATGTCCAGGGCTTGTCGGGTCTCGACCCCTTCGGCGACCACACGACAGCCCAGGTTGTGGGACAGCAGGATCATTGTTGACACAAGCGAACACTTGCGCCGGTCGCCCGCGAGATCGCACATGAACGACTGATCGACCTTGACGACCTGAACGGGCAGCCGCTGCAGGTAGGACAGGCTGCTGTACCCCGTCCCGAAATCATCAATCGCGAGGCGAATTCCCGCTCCCGCCATCGCTTCGAGTTGTGCAAGCGCCTGCCCTCCGTCCTGCATCAGGGCGCTTTCGGTGATCTCCAGCTCCAGGTGTTCGGCCACAAGCGCGTGCTTGGCCAAGCCCCGCATCACGCGAGCGCCGAGATCGCGTTCGAGCAGGTTGGAGGCAGACACGTTCATGGAGAGCTGCAGGTCGAGACCGGCCGCGCGCCAGGCCGCAAGCTGCGTCAGGGACGCCTCAAGCACCCATGCGGTCATCGCCTTGCCCATCGAGGTCTGCTCGACGATCGGGATGAACTCGCCCGGCGAAACCGCGCCGAGACTTGGGTGCTTCCAGCGCAGGAGCGCCTCGGCGCCCACGCAGCGGCCCGAGAGGAGGTCGATGCGCGGCTGGAACACGAGGCTCAGCTGGTCGGCCGTCTCAAGGGCTGCCCCGAACTCGTTGAGGAGCGTGAAGCGACGGCGGTGCACCGTGTCCTGGGCGGACGAATAGACGCTTACCTTGGTCTCGGTCGCATAGGCGTCCTGGACGGCGCTGTTGGCGATGCGCAGCACGTCACGAGGATGGACCTGACCTAACGCGAACGGGGCCACGCCGATCACCGACGTGGTGACGAAGCGAGAGCTTGCGGACGCGCGAAACTCGGCCATCGTCTTTGCGAGAAGGGCGACATAGCCCTGCTCCTCGACGCCGGGCGGGGACAGGAAGGCAAATTGGGTTGACGCGACGTGGTAGACCGTTCGGGTCGGGCCGACAGCTGACTTGATCGCCAAGGCTGCCCCTCGAACCATGTCATTGAGGAACGAAGGACCCATCACCCGCATGGCTGTGCTGATCTGCTCGGGCCTGGCGACATCGACCACCACGACGAAGCGCCGCTCATGCAGGGGACGAGTTCCGGCAAGGTCCTCAAGGTCCTCGATGAACTGGATGTGGTTCGGCAATCCGCTGAGCGGGTCCACCCGGCCGAATGCATGCTGCAGCTCGATCTGCGACATCACCATGGCCGCGAGGTCGGTCAAAAGCGACATCTCGCCCTCGGACGCCTGCCGCGGCTCCAGCCCCAGGACGCACATGGAGCCCAGGCAGAGCCCTTCGCGCGTCGTCAATGGCGCACCTGCGTAGAAACGTACCCCCGTGCTGGCGAGAGTGCTGTCGCGGTAGCGGGGATCGAGCAGCAAGTCCGGGATGACCAGGCTTCGCGAGCACTCCGCCACCTGTGCGCAGGGCGCCCTGTCTCGGGGAATGCAGCAGTGATCGACGCCGACCCGCGACTTGAACCATTGCCGGTCGGTGTCGGTGAGGGAAACGGCCGCAATAGGCAAATTGAAGAGCCGGCCCGCCATGCGGGTGATGCGGTCAAACGCCTCAGTCGGAGGGGTGTCCAACAGGCCAAGCTGGTGCAGCGCGCCAAGACGTGCGTCTTCGGTCCAGCCGGTCAGCGCGGGTGTTCCCGCACTCACCGGGGTGCGCAGCAACGAGACCAGGTTGGAGTTCACACGACCAGGACGCCCTGCGCGGCGGCGGTCCGTGACCACAGCGGGAGCAACGGTGGGCTCCGCCGCTTGTGGCACTTCTTTCGAACTCAACGCAGCGATCCTTCCAAGCTGCGCTTGACGATCATGGCCGCTGGGCTGCGCTCCCGTTAGATCGCAATTCGTGTCTTTACGTATAGTTAACGGATGTAACCTTCAGTCGAACCATGACAAGACTTCGTGCAGGCTTCTCAATACGTCTAAATCCGCCAGTCCAGCCTTGTGACAGTACACCGTACCGCTCAGACGCATGGGCCGACAACAAGGCCAGCCCTGGCGCGGTCTTCATCAAGGATGCCCGCCATGTCGGCTGCCGGCACCGGGCGTCCCAGCAGGTAGCCCTGCACCTGGCCGCAGCACATGGAGCGCAGCAGGCGCAGCTGCTCCTCCGTCTCCACGCCCTCGGCGACGATGTCGAGGCTGAGCGTGGAGCCCAAGCGGATGATGGCATCCACGATCGGCGTGGCCCTGCCCCGCTCCAGCATGCGGGCGACGAACGATTGGTCGATCTTGATGGTGTCGATCTCGTAGCGGTCGAGGTAGCCAAGCGACGAGTAGCCCGTGCCGAAGTCGTCGATGGCGATGCGCACGCCCATGGCACGGATAAGCTTCAGCACCCGGCCGATGACCTCCGGCTGGTGCAGGAACACGCTCTCGGTGATCTCAAGCTGCAGCCGCCGCGGGTCCAGGTCGTCGGACTGCAGGACAGCGCGCAGCTCAGGTATGAACATCCGGTCGCGCAGTTCATCGCCTGAAACGTTGACGCTCATCCTGGCATCCAGTCCTGGATACCGCCGCTGCCAGTCCCGCATCTGGCCACACGCCTCCCGCAGCACCCAGCGGTCGACGTCGCGTATGACCCCGATTTCCTCGGCGATCGCGATGAACTGCCCAGGAGCCACAAGGCCGCGTTGCGGATGCTGCCAGCGCACCAGGGCTTCGAGCCCGGTCAGACGCAGCGTGGATGGGTCGTAGATCGGCTGGTAGTGCAGGCAGAACTCGTTCCGCGCAACGGCATGCCGCAAGTCGGTCTGCAACGCCAGCGCCTCCGCGGCGCCGGCATGCATGGCCTCGTTGAAGATCGCGTAGCCGCCGCTGGCGCGCTTCTTGGCGTGATACATCGCGATATCCGCGTCGCGCAGCAGCTCTTCGGGCTTCGTGTGATGTTCGCTCGCCTGCGCGATGCCGACGCTGCACAAGGAGAACACCTCGTGCTGGCCAAGCTTGAACGGCCTGCCCAACGCTTCGAGGATGCGCTCGGCGGTCATCACCGCAACGATGAGCTCGTTCGAGCCCTCGACCAGCACGGCGAACTCGTCTCCGCCGACCCGTGCCAGGGTATCCTGCGGACGAAGGCACGCCTGAAGTCGCCGAGCCACCTCCATGAGCAGCAGGTCGCCGGTCCTATGCCCCAGGCTGTCGTTGACCAGCTTGAAGCGGTCGAGGTCGAGGAACAGCACAGCGCAGGGCCTTGCCGGGCGGTCACTCTGCTGCGACGCCTCGTTGTAGTCCGCCTGCCCCAAGATCACCGCAAGCCGCTCCATGAGGTAGGCGCGGTTGTGCAGCCGGGTCAGGTCGTCATGGAAGGCAGCATGCAGCAACCGCTCCTCGGTCCGCTTGCGCTCCGCGATCTCCGCCTCCAACGCCCTGTTCTCCACCTCGGCGATGCGGGCCCGCGTCGCAGTCTCCTCGGCCTGCTTGCGGTGGCTGACATCGCGCTGGACGGACACCCAGTGCGTGAACCAGCCGGTCTCGTCGGCCACGGGCACGATGCTGAGCTCGACCCAGAACTCCGTCCCGTCTTTCTTCACGTTCAGCAGTTCGACCTCGACCGGCTCCCAGCATTCGAGCGAGCGGCGCAGCCGGTCCAGCGCCACGCGGTCCGCCTTGGGCGACTGCAGGACGCGAGGTGTCCGGCCCAGCATCTCGGCTTCCGTGTAGCCGGTCGTCTTGGTGAAGGCGGCGTTGCAGTAGACGATGCGCGGTCCCGGCAGGTTGATCGGCTCAGCCTCGGTAATCAGCACGGCATCATTGGCGTGCACCACCACGGACTCCAGCAGCCGGAGGCGCTCCGTGCGGCGCTGCTCCTGCGTTGCATCCCGCTTCGCGCCGTGCCGGTCCTGTGATGCCAGCCATGCACCCAACTGCATGCCATGCGTGCTCAGGACGTAGGTCTGCGCAGGGCTCAGCCCAGCGTGACGCATGTGATCGGCCACGACCAGGAAGCCGCAGCATGCACCGTCTACTCCGCACACCTGGACGACGGCAACGAACTGCACCGGCATTGCGGCATCCAGCACTAAGCCGGACACGGCCGGTTCGGGAAGCTGGTCGGCATCCTCGACGAAGAGAACGCCGCTGAATGGAATGCGCGTGACGGCTGCGGTCAGCCACCGCTCAGCTTGTGGTGACAGGCACGCCTGTGCACCAAAGGCCTCGGCAACCGCAAGCCCTGATCCCGACATGGTGTAGAATACTGCTGCGGGGCACCCTGCTGCGTAGGCGGCGCTTTGCACGAGCCTGGCGCGCGCCAGCAAGGGGCCGAGGTCGCCTACGATACTGCGCGCATCCACGACCGGGTTGGTATCAATGTCGAGCTCAACAAATCCCAAGATCGCGCCGCTCCTGATAGCAGTCATGTGCGTCACCGCATCCAGAGACTGTCTACTAGAATGCACATGGAAAAGAACTGCTGGTTGACTTCGTGCAGGTTAGGAATTGCCATCCTTGAATGAAATTCTATACCGCACTGGCGACTTTCTTGCACGGACCCGCCCGGTGGTGCCGGGACCTGGTCCGGAGTAGGAGGCTCTACCCTCACTTCGGACACCGATCTTGCCGTTCAGGCTGAACCAGCACCGCCGCCACCATATCCCCAAGCAGATCCACAAGGTCATGAACTGGCGTGAGTATGACGCCAGTCTGCGCCAGCGCGGCAGCCTGACGATCTGGTTCACCGACGACGCCATCGAGGGCTGGCGAGCGCAGCCGCGCACAACCCAAGGTGGCCAACCCTCGTTTTCGCCTCTGGCGATCTTGACGGCCCTGACGCTCAAGGCCGTGTTCCGCCTGGCGCTGCGCCAGACAGAGGACCTGATCGGCTCCGTCATCGGCCTGCTCGGGCTCGGTCTCGCCGTGCCGGACCACTCCACCCTGTGCCGCCGGGCGGAGACGCTCGAGGTGCCCCGTCCACAAGCGCGCAGGGATGGCGAGCCCTTACACCTGCTGGTGGACAGCACCGGCCTGAAGCTCTGCGGCGCCGGCGAATGGCTGGTCGAGAAGCACGGCACCAAGACGCGCCGGTCCTGGCGCAAGCTGCACATCGGCTTGGACGCAGACACCGGGCAGATTGTCGCCGCGACGCTGACCAGGAAGGAGGTCGACGATGGCGCCGAGGTTGGCCCCTTGCTGGACCAGGTGGCGGCATCGGTGTCGTCCTTCACCGCGGATGGCGCGTACGACCAGGAGGGCGTGTCCGCCGCTGTGGCTGAGCGCTATCCCGAAGCAGCGATCATCGTGCCGCCGCGGTCCACGGCCGTGCCGAGCGAGATGGCCGAGACCGCGCCCACGCAGCGCGACCGTCACCTGCAGGGCATCGCCGAACACGGGCGGGCCGCCTGGCAGAAAGCCTCCGGCTACACGAAGCGGGCCCGGATCGAGGCGGCCATGAGCCGGTTCAAGCAGGTGATCAGTGACGGGTTGCGCTCGCGCACGGACCGGCGTCGTGCGACCGAGGTGGACGTCGCCGTCCATGCGCTCAACCGCATGCTGGGACTCGGACGCCCGATCTCCGTCCGTATCGCTTGAACCACAGCGGGGGCTGGGGTCATTGCGCCCGCCTCCCCGGTCTATGCAACACGGCTGCGCCTGACAGCAGATCGCGGCGGCCTATCATCACCGCACCAGAAACTCATCCCGTCTTTGGCCTGTGGCTTCAAGCGCGGCCAGCCAGTTCGGCAGGCGACCCCGACCGGTCCACGTATCGTCGCCGCGCCGGTACTTCACAGGCGCCGGCTCGCGACCGCCAGCCGTCTTCTTCTCCGGCTTCGGAGGTGTCACCAGGTCCTGCATCGACAAGCCCAACCCTTCGGCCTCGGCCCGGATGCGGTCGATGAAGGCCTGGCGTTCGGCGCCGATCTTGCCGTCACGCGCAGCCGTAGCCCGCTCGATTAGATCATTCAGCTCGGCAACGGACATACTGTCCATCTGGTCGGGGGCTTCCTGTGCGACTTCAAACTCCGTCGCTTCAGCTTCTTCCGTCTCCTGCGGCACAACCTCTTCCTGCTCAACTATCTTGCTTCTGCGCGCCATGCCTTGCTCCTGTCTTCAATGAAGAGCGGTTGTAAGCAGATTGCAGGCTATGGGGAAAGGTCAAAACGGTATGAGATCGTCAAGATCGCTCCCATATGGTCCAGGTTCAACTGGATCGGACGTGAAATCGATCTTCACCATCATGTCGATGTCCTCACGCTCGATCTCCTCCGGTGCCGCCTGCTCCGCCGCTATGTCCCTATCCGATACAGCCTGACATGCTTTGACCAGCAGACCGCGGTCAGCCTTCTCCACACGCTCAATATCTCTGATTGCCGACCGTGGCGACCGCTCGAAACTCGCTTTCATCGACGCCGCCTACATGAGTATACCGGCTTCCTTGCGGGCAGGCATGGGGGTTTCGGGCGTGCTTCAGATCAGGGTAAAACCCAAAACGGGAAGCTTTCTTAATCCCAGCGTTCTATTAATTTCCAGTGTTGCCTGAAAATAGCACTTTCTAGATCAAGCCGACATCCTTCCCACCGAAATTCGGCCTCCACAAGCCAACGGTTTTCGTGCGCCTTGTGTAACCCAAAAAGGCCAGGTTCTGAACCACGCCCAGCAACGAGCGGCGTAGGGCGTCGTGTCCGGTCTGTTCGTCTTGTGCCATGGCCTGCGTCCTACCCTGCATTCTTAGGCGCGAGTTGCTTCACTCGTGCCGTGTCGTCGCCCAGCCACTCTGCATTGCGGGCGCTTTCGTCAAAACGCGAAGTCGTCTTGAACAGCTCGTATTCCCCGGCCTGCGCTGCCTTCGACGTCTTGTCCAGAATGACGGCGAGGCGCTCGGCATCCAAAGGCTGGAATGTCCGCGTGGCTTCAAGCGCCTGGTCGATCCGCTCCTGACTGTCCAGCCGACGTGGTTCAAAGACGGGTTACAGCTGGAGCCGGGTTGACGCCACCAGGACGGATGACGGCACCCTGACGTTTTCAGGTGTGGTGGGCGTATGGATCGGTGTGTTGGCGCAGCGGCGCGGCTGCCCGGGGGTGACCGCAAGGACTTGGCCATTCAGGCGTTGGCGCGATCGGAGACGGTCAGCCACCTGGCGGCCCGGGCATGGGGTGAGCCGCAAGTTCGTCTACCAGCAGACGCACAAGGCCCGTGCTGCGTTGACTGGTGCCTTCTCGCCTGCCGTGCTGGACAGCGAGGTGCTGTTCGAGTTGGCGGTGACCAAGGCCTGGCTGCGCCAGGTGATCGTCGGGCTGACGCTGATCTGCCGCAGCTCGTATCGTGGCGTCGTGGAGTTCCTGCGCGACCTGCTGGGCGTGCCTGTCAGCGTGGGCTGCGTCCACGACGCCCTCCAGGCGGCCACGCGAGAGGCGAGCGCGATCAACCACGACCAGGACCTATCCGGCATTCGGGTGGGCTTGCACGACGAGCCCTTCCAGGGCGCCACGCCCGTGCTGGCCGGGGTCGATGCCCAGTCGACCTACTGCTACCTGCTGGCGGCAGAGCAGCGCCGTGACGCCGACACCTGGGGCGTGCATCTGCTCGACGCCGCCCAGCAAGGGCTCGATCCCGCCTACACCATCGCCGATGCCGGGCAGGGCTTGCGTGCCGGGCAGAGGGCCGCCTGGGGCGACACGCCCTGCCACGGCGACGTATTCCACATCCAGCACCAGTACGAGGGCCTCGCCAATATGCTGGCGCGCCTCGCCCAGGGCACCACGTCGCGGCGCAAGACGCTGTAGGCCAAGACCGGCCGCGCCGGCCACCACCATAGTCCCGGCGATGAGCTTGCCACCCAGCTGGCGCTTTCTCGGCAAGCCGAGACCCAGGCGCACGAGCTGGCCCGCGACATACGGACGCTCACCCAGTGGCTGCGCCATGACGTTCTGGTCCTGGCCGGCCCGGCCCTGGCCACCCGGCAAGCGCTGTTCGACTTCGTCGTCGAGGAGCTGGCGCGCCGCGAGTTCAGGGATCTCCGACGCATCCGCCCGGTGCGGGTCGCGCTGCAGAACCAGCGCGACGACCTGCTCGCCTTTGCCGGCGTGCTCGATGGCAAACTGGCCGACATCGCGCAAACCCACGTTATCGCCGAGCCCCTCGTGCGCGAGGCTTGCGTGCTGCATCGCTTGCCCAGCACCTCGCCCGCATACTGGCAGGGGTGGAACCAGTTGCGGGCACAGACCGGGGGCAAGTTCCACGCCCTGTTCGCGGCCGTGAGCCGGGCCATGGCCGATACGCCGCGCAGCAGCTCGCTCGTCGAGAACCTCAACTCGCGGCTGCGCAGCTACTTCGCCCTGCGCCGGCACCTGGGCGGCTCGTATCTCGATTTGCCTCGGTTCTTCCTGAACCACCGGCGCTTCGTGCGCAGCCGGCGTGCCGAGCGCCAGGGTAAGAGCCCGCGGGAGTTGATGACCGGCCAGGGCCATCCGCACTGGCTGACCCTGCTAAGCAGGCTTCCTCGGCCTTGCGCACGGATGATAATGTCGGGTCACCTTTGACGTAAGCTGGGTGGTTGTCATGTCTGGTCGGTCCCCCTTGGTTGCGACGGCTGAGCAAAAGACAGCATTGCAGGAGCTGTCGCGGTCTGACGTGCGTGGCGAGGCGGACCGTGCGCGTGCGATCCTATTGACGTTGCAGGGCTGGACAAGCCTGGAGTTGGCCGAGGCGTTCGGGGTGACGCCGGAGGCGGTGCGACACTGGCGGGGGTGGTTCAGCGAACGCGGCGTGGACGCGCTGCGCTCTACGCTGGCGCCCGGCCCGTCGCCGGCCAAGGGCGAGCGGGCGCTTGCGGTGGCGAGCCTGCTGCTGCGCCAGCCCGTCGAGGACCGCACCAACTGGACCCTGCCGCGCCTGCGAGCGGAGATTGAGCGGCAAACCGGTGCCAGCATTTCGGCCGGGCGCTTGAGCATACTGTTGAAAAAGGGGGCTTCGGATGGCGCAGGCCCCGGCACAGCCTGAGCGGACGGCAGGACAAGGCTGCGGTGGAGCGCATGGGCGTGCGCTTGGCGCTGCGCCAGGCCCAGGCGCAAGCCGGTGACATCATCGCGGTCTTCCTAAGAAACACTCATGCCGGCGCGGGGGCCTCCTGCAGGACGTACCCTAGTGACTTGGCTCGCCGTTCGAGGTTGGTGAGAACCCGGCGGCGGTAACGCTCCTCGTAGTGCGGGGCTCCTGGGTCGCTGTATTCCATGCCGTGGCGCAGGGTGTTGTAGAACAGGACGGCGATCTTGCGGGCCGTCGCGGTGACTGCCTTGGCTTTGCCGACGCGCGCCGACAGGCGCCGGTAGAAGGCCCCCAGCGCGGTCTCGGTGCGCCCGACGGCGACCGCAGCAAGCCGCAGCAGCGCCGCCGCCCGGCTGCGGGATCGCCGGGTCCGCGAGACAAGACCTTGCCGCCGGAGATCTTGTTGCTTGGCGAGAGGCACAGCCAGGAGGTGAAGTGCTTGGCATCCGGCCAAGCCGAAAGGTTGGTCCCGCACTCCCCAACCAACTTGAGCGCCAGGTAAGGTCCGAGCCCGTGGATCTGGGTGAGGTCGCACCCGAGCAATCCGTGCAGGGCAGCGCGGACGTCGAACGCCAAGGCGTTGGCTTGCTTCTTGGGTGTCCGGACCGGCGGTGGCTTGCCTGCAGGGGAGGACGACGCCGTCTGCAGCCGCTTCAGGACCGCCTCGATGCGCCCGTCGCACAGTGCCACTTTGGCCTGGTAGACGTCATACAGTTCCAGGGCCTGGGTCAGGGCAAAGACGTGCTCCTCGCGGTCATTGCCGACCAGCGCCTGACGGATCGTCTCCGTGCAGGCATGGCAGCGCCGGTCGCGATGGGCGGCAAGCACCGCCGGATCGCGCTCCCCAGCCACGATGGCTCGGATGATGGCCATGCCGGTCGTGCCTGTGATGTCCGTCACCACGTGATGAAGCTGCAAGTTCATCTGCGTCAGGGCCTTTTGCATGTGCTGGATGTGCGAGCCCGCATAGTCCAGCAGCCGTTCGCGCTGGCGCAGGTAGTCCCTGAGGACCGCAACCTCGCCCTTCAGCCGGAAGCTGGCCCTGAGCAGCCCATACTCGTGCAGCCGCTGCAGCCATTGGGCATCGCTGATGTCGGTCTTGCGTCCCGGCACGTGCTTGGCATCACGGGCGTTGACCAGGATGACATCGAAGCCGCGCTGGTCGAGGATCTCGAAGGCCGGGATCCAGTAGACGCCCGTGGACTCCATGGCGACCGTGCGCACGCCACACTGCTGGAACCAGTCCGCCAACCGGTGCAGGTCGCCAGTGAAGGTTCCAAAGCTGCGCACCGGCTCGGGGTCCTGGTCGGGCCCGACTGCGGCCACGTGCAGCATGGCGCCGATGTCGATCGCGGCTGCATGGGGGTGGGTTGGGGAGATATCCCGCTTGCGGCGGGCCTTCTGTGTTCCGGACATGGCAAGCTCTCCTGTTCGACTTCGAATGGAGGGGCTGGGCTGTGCCAAAAGATCAACTTCCTAACCGGGATCGCCGCGAACGGCGTCGCCACTCTCAAGTGCGCAGCAGCCCATGGACCACGTTATGTAACGGGGTTGGACACCACCAAAATGCCGACGGCCTCTCCTCTCCAGCGCCAACACTAGCACACCGTTTCTACTCCCGCAGGAGGGGTGCCGACCCGCGAATGGTTATGTAGCTGCTGCCACCGGCGAGATTGGGCTTGTACTCGGCGGCTGATGCTGCCATGGAGGGTGCTGGTTTCTCCTCTCATGACTGGTCCTTATGGCGCAGCATTTCCTGCTCTCTGCCGGCGCGCGCTCGCTCAGCGCCGCCAAGATCATGCGCATGTCCGACAGCGGGGTGGAGAACGTGTTCCTGCGCCTGCGCTGGCCCGAAACGGACGGCAAGCCCGTATGCCCGGACTGCGGCTGCTTGATCTGCTACGCGTGCCGGCGGCCATCGGGCCAGCCGCGCTGGCGCTGCAAGGCCTGCCGCCGCGACTTCTCGATCACGTCCGGCACCCTGTTCGCCTGGCACAAGCTGCCGCTGCGGACCTACCTTCTCGGCGTCGCCGCCTTTTGCAACGAGGTGAAGGGCAAGAGCACGCTCGCCTTTTCCCGCGAGCTCGACGTGCAATACAAGACGGCGTTCGTGCTGGCCCACAAGCTGCGCGAAGTCATGGCGTCCAGCATGAGGAAGCTGCGGATCGGCGGCGAGGGGCGAGTGGCTGAGATCGACGGTGCGTATTTCGGCGGCCATGTCCGGCCGGAGAACCGGGCGGCCGATTGGGTCGACCGGCGGCGCACCGAGAACCGGTCGGGCAAACGCCGGGTCGTGGTGACGATGC
>CAXTGN010000001.1:0-61126 GCA_964243455.1 uncultured Acidobacteriaceae bacterium | reverse complement strand
GCGGCACGCTGTGGAACGTGGTCGAGGCGCGTGAGCGGCAGCGCAACAGCCAGCTTGCCCGCGAGGTGGAGTTCGCCTTGCCATGGGAGCTGACGCAGGCGCAGTCAGTTGCGCTGGCTCTGGCGTATGTGTGGGCGGCGTTCGTGTCGGCCGGCATGGTCGCGGACCTGAACGTGCATTGGGCGGTGCGGGAGGATGGGCAGCCCAAGCCGTATGCCCAGGCGCTGCTGACCACCCGGCGGGTTGGCCCGGACGGGTTCGGCCCGAAAGAGCCTGCCTGGAACGACTGGTCATTGTCGGCGGAATGGCGCCGGCTGTGGGCGGAGATGGCGAACGCCTGCCTGGCGGCGCATGGGCACGAAGCACGGATCGACCACCGCAGCCATGCGGCGCGCGGCATCCCACTGGAGCCGCAGAACAAGATCGGCCCGAACGCGGCGCGGCGTGCCCGACGTGGCGAAGGTTCGGAGCGGGTGGACGATCATGCGGCCATCGCACACCGCAATGCAAACCGAGCTGCACGGCAAGAAGGATAGCTGTAGCCGCTTGCAATCATCCGCGGCCGGGCGCGAGCCGCGGCCGTCGCTACCACGGTCTGCGGGCGGGTCACCGGCTAACACAGACGGGGACGGCTATGATGACCAGCGCGGACTGTGTCGCGCTGTAGCTAATCGTGAGACTCGCACGTTTGGCATCGAGTACTGCACTTAACCTTGAGACTCTGAAGCAGCCCATTCTCAAGTTTGCTGCAAATCTGAGAACGAGATCTGGTGGAAAGCGGAGCGTCGGTTGCCGGATGAACAACGAGAGGCGTGGACCTGATGTGAACTCACGGGCTGGCCCGGCTCATGCCGAGCTGCCCGGCCACCTCGTCGACCACGGCGGCGGTCAGGCCCTGGGAATGGCGCTGCAGAAGCTCCCGAATCGCGTCCTCGCGGCGGCACGCGTCCTCCCAGGCCGGCTCGGCATCCCGGGCGCCAGCTTCGCCAGCCTCCTGGTCGGCAATCATTCTGCCTGCAATCCGTCTTTGGCCAACGTTGACAGGTCAGGTTCTCACATCAGGTGCAGCGTTCCAAGCCCATTCTCATGATTAGGTGCAGTGCCTCCAACTGGTCCAAAGGCGTAACTGCTTGAGAATGCTTGTCGTGCATTCTTACGATTAAGTGCAGCGTGACAGCCGAAGCCGGAGGCCAGTTGGCGGAAAGGTTCCGCGTTCACGAATAACGGCAACACACACCGCGCCGTTGTGTAAGCAGTGCAATGGCGTGGCAGCTCGGGGAATACTTGCTGATGCCCCTTCCCAAGAAGCCGTTGCAGGCTTGCGCATGCAATACGCTTCGATCCCGGGGCAGAGCCAGTCGCAGCGTCAGGCGCCAGAACCTGTACGCTGCGACCGCTCTGCTACTTACGCCAACGCCGTCCCGTTTTGGGCTGGGCTGGCGGGCGCCGCCGAGGTTACGCCGCTTTGGACTGGGGGTTGACGGCCCGCTCCGCCAGTTCCGTGAACTTCTGGTCCTGCTGCTTGCACTCGTCGGCCATCCCCTTCAGCACCCCGGCCGCGTCGCTCATCCCGAGCGTCTTGGCATGGGCGGCCAGGCTGCCGTAGGCCGCGATGTAGTAGTGCAGCGCGATCTGCGCGGAGTCGACGATGCCGGCATCGCGGGTCATGTCGTCCTTGGCCGCCCCGCGGATGTGCTTGGCCCCAGCCTGGATGCCCTCGATGATCGGGTTCTCCATGGGGCCAGCCTGCCCACCCGCCTTCTGCAGCAACTCGTCCAACTGCTTGGCGTGCCGCTGCGTCATCTCGGTGTCCTGCTGCACCAACTGCTTCAACTCAGGCGAGGTGACCGCGCCGAGCGTCTCGCTCGCGGCCTCATGGCCCCGCTGTCCCGCCACCTTCAGGGCCTGCAGGCCCTGCATGTAGAACTGCTTCAGGTTCTCGTTTGACATGATCGTTCCCTTTGGTTGCAGGCGGTCTTGTCCATTGCCCGCGCCGGAGATACCGCTCTGCGCCCTCCAGGTTCCGTCAATTTAGGTTCAACCCAGGCCATCGGAACCGTTGGCGAACCGCTCCGGCCGCGACCGCTTAGACGCCTCGTCCAGCACCCCGGTGTTGGTCAGAACAGATAGCGGACCCAGGCGAAATCCGAACATCCAGTAGGTTACGACGCTGATCAGCGTTGAGACCCACCGCTGTTTCGCAACCGCTTCCTGTCACGCTGCATCAAATCCGCAATGACATCATCCAATACCTCTGCGTCATTCTGGTTGGCGTTTGTTTGGGACCTATTTGGAAAACGCCCTTCGTCTGCTGTTCTCTTATGAAGGCCAGAGGAGGAGACGTCTCCGTGTTTTCTATCGATTACCTCTTTGCTATCTCTATACAAAATCACCGTCCTTATCTGCCACGTAATTTGCCTGACCCACGATAAATCTTAGAAAATGAATTTCCCTAATGCGCCTCTGCCTCGTACCTATCATGTCCAGTCCCGCACCAATTCCGGCACGGGCGCGATCGAGGACGCAAGACCTGGTCCTGGCACAGCGCAGCCACCAGCAAGAGCCATGACGGCACAGACCAGGTCCGTGCCGGAAAACGGCTTCAGCAGGAACCGGTCAGCGTCCGCAAGGTGGGGCGGTTCCAACTCGGCGCCGCTGATCAGGACAGCGCGAAGCCGCGGCCACCGGCGCCGGGCCTCGGCGATCAGCCGCAGGCCGTTCATCCCACAGCCAAGCTGCAAGTCGGTCACCAACACCAGGGGCGTCAGGCTGCCGTCCATCTGGGACAGGGCTTCCGCACCGTCTGCGGCCTCGATGACCTGGAACCCGGCATCACGCAGGTCAAGGCCGAGGCACTCCCGAACCAGCGGGTCATCCTCCACGAGCAGGACGGTCATGCCGCCCAGGCTTCCGCACGCTTCCCGGCGTCCGCGTGCCCGCCGCGATCCTCGGAGCGTGTCGCGCTGCCCGCAGCCACGATTCTGGATGCCGCCGTCTCGGCCGCGTCCATCGCGGCCTGGGTGTCCCTCATGCTCCCTGATGCCAACAGGACGGGAGGCTGGCGGTCGGCCCCGTCGTTGCGCCGGGTGACCGTGTAGCGTGTCCACCCGCCCACAAGCCTGACGGCCAGTCGGTGGCGGTCGGTCTCTGCCGCCAGCGTGCCGCACGGGGCGGTCTGCCACACGTTTCGCACCATCCTTTTCCTCCCTGGTCCACGATCAGGCCGCTCACTCATTCTGTGGCGGGAGCCGCGAAACGCAAGAAGGAAAACAGAAGAACGTAAAGCGTTTACAGCAGTTTGTACTGTTCGAGGCGTCTATGAATACGGTAGCGTATTCCTGCCCCGGCAGCCCTACCCCGGCCTGCCCATGATCTGCCGCCGGCTGTCCTCGATCAGCCGGTAGCAGGGGCACGCCTCCTGCTCCAGGCCAGCCCGGTCCAGGATGGCCACGCGCCCGCGCGATTGCTGGATCAGCCCTTGCGCCTGCAACGCGCTTGCGACTACCGACACCCCGGCTCGGCGCACGCCCAGCATGTAGGACAGGAACTCCTGCGTCATCGGCACCTCGTCGCTGTCCACCCGGTCGCGCGTCATCAGCAGCCAGCGCGCCAAGCGCTCGGGCAGGTCATGCCGGGCGTTGCAGGCCGCGGCCTGCGAGGTCTGCACCATCACCACCTGCAGGTAGCGCAGGCAGCGGTCGCGCAGCGCCGGATGCTGCTCGACCAGGCCGCGCAGGACATGCGCCCGCACGCGCATCGCGGCGCCGCCGATCTGCACGATGGCGCGGTGGACGGCGACCGCATCAGGGTTGAGCAGCGCCGCAGTCCCGACCAGGCCCTCGCGGCCGGTCATGCCGACCTCGACGAAGCCGTTGTCGCCGGTCTCGGCCGTCAGCGACACCAGGCCGGCCTCGACGAAGTACACGTCGTCGATGGGGCTGCCGACCTCGTGCAGCTCCTGTTCCATGACCAGCGACACGCGATGCAGGTGCGGCCGCAACTGGGCAGCGATATCACTGGGCAGCGCCGCCAGCAGCTCATTGCGGAACGGAGGCTGGATGGGGTTGGACATGGACGGCATCGAAGTCTCCCGCTGAAAAGGCGGGAGCGCAGCGCGTCTCTCAGCCGCTTGCGCCCAAGGGCCGTGGCAAGCAGTGCAGGTTGTCTAGAGGATCGGGAGCTAACTGGACAGTCAAATGCGATGTCTTGAACAAGGGAAGGTTCTTGGCCGTACAGGGTTGCGAACCCGTGATTGATTTATAGCGCCAATGCGACTTTCCCTGAAAACATTGAGGGAAGCCGAGGGTTAACCATCCTGTTCACGCCGTGCCGTTGAGGGCCGGCGTGCAGGGAGGTCGAGACTGTGTGTGTTCTGGTGGTCGAGGACGAGCCGCTGATCCTGATGTCAGCCGCTGCGTGCCTGGAGGATGCGGGCCATGAGGTGATGACCGCGGGACACGGGCCTGAAGCCGTCGCCCTGATCAGGCAATGGCCCACCCGGTTCAGCATCCTCGTCACCGACTTCCACATGCCGCACGGCGTCACCGGCGGGCAGCTCGTGCAGCACATGCGCGGGAGCTATCCGGACATCCCCATGCTGATCACGACGGCCCGGACCGATGCCGTCACGGCAGAGTCCCGCGAGCGGCACCGGGTGGAGATGCTGGTCAAGCCCTATGACCCGAACAGCCTGGTGGCGACGGTAGGACGGCTGCTTGACCGCCTGCCGGCAGAGTCGCTGAGGGCATAGCGTCGGATGTCATGCAAACAATCTGAGCCGCGACCTCTTCCGGCGTGAGGATGAAGTCCACGCACCCGCTCGCGATCGCACTTGCGGGCATGTCCGGCTCCTCAGCCGTGTCCAGCCTCTGCGCGATCGTCACGCCGCCCGCGGCCCTGACGCCGCACAGTGCCGCGGCGCCGTCATCGCCTTTGCCGGAAACGATGACAGCGACCAGCCTGCCGCCCCAGTGCTCTGCCAGGGAACGGAGGAACAGAGTGACGACGTTGGGCCACCCTCTCATCTTGGAGATCGGCTCAAGGCGGAACCTGCCGTCCCGGACGTGCAGGTCACGCCCGGCCGGGATGATGAACACCGTGTTGGGCCGCAGGTGCAGGCCCTCGGTGATGAGTTCGACCGGCATCCTCGTATGCCGGGGCAGGAGCCGGTGGAGCAGGGTGTCCACGACCCTGAGGTGGTTGACGATGACGACCGTGGCGCCGAGGTCGGCGGGCAGGTGGCGCAGCAGGCGCGTATAAGCGTCAAGGCCGCCGGCTGAGCCGCCGACGCAGATCACCGGGAAGGTCTCGGCCGCCCTGCCATCCCTGCTGGTGACCATCCTGCTTGGGCTGCCCTGTTCCACACTATGCAGGCGGCCACTCGCCACGCTCTGGAAGTCAACAATAGCCGTTAAGAGTGCAGCTTGGCAGGTTCGGAAACTACTCAGTCCGGGACTGCGGCTCATCCCAAATCCACAACTCATTCAGATCAGCAATGGATGCTGACCTGGGGGCATGGGGCTATATGTTCCCGCATAAGTTGTGCTCTGTCCCACATTGAAACGTAGTTAGGCAATCTCTGTATTGTCTGTTACTGCACATCATCGCTTGCCAAGACATCTGGGCGCAAGCGGCTGAGAGCCGCCCCGTGCTCCCGCCTCCGTTCAGGAGTGCGTGCCTCATGACGTCCCAAGCGCCGCCGTTCAGCAGGAACGAGCTGCTGTCCGCCTTGCCGCCGGCCGAACTGCAACGGCTCCGCCCGCTGCTGAGACGGGTGCGGTGGGTCAACGGTCAGGGCCTGCACGAGGCCGGCGAGCGCATCGACCAGGTGTTCTTCGTCGAGGAGGGTTTCGCCTCCATGGTCGCCCAGGCCGATGGCGACGACATCGGCACCGAGGTCGGCCTGATCGGGCGCGAGGGCATGGTGGGCCTGCCGGTGCTGCTCAATGCCAGGCCTGTGTCGTTTGACCGGGCCATGGTGCAGATGCCGGGTGCGGCACAGTGCATGACGGTCGAGGCGTTGCGCGACAGCATGAATGCCATGCCGGTGTTGCGCCGGCTCCTGCTGCAAGCCCTGGAGGCCTTTATGGCGCAGGTGTCGCAGACGGCGGCCTGCAACAGCCAGCACGGCCTGACGCAGCGCCTCGCACGCTGGCTGCTGATGGCGCATGACCGTGTGGACGGGGATGACCTGGTCATGACGCAGGAGTTCCTGTCCATCATGCTCGCCGTCCGGCGGTCCGGCGTGACGGTCGCGCTACAATCGTTGCAGGCGACAGGAGCCATCGGCACGGGACGGAGGCGCATCGTAATCTGCGACCGGCCGGGCCTGGAGGCAGCGGCGTGCGGCTGCTACGGGCGAGTGCGAGCCTTTGCCGAAGCCGCGGCAGCCGGCAGCCCGGATCAGGAGCCTGGACCGACGGGCTCGCGGGCTGCGCCGCCTTCGGGACGGGTGTGACGTCGTATCTCACGTTGCTCCGGTGCTGGATCAGCTTGGTCGTGCAACGTCGGTTTGTGACCTGGTCGAGGCAGTCCTGTCCAGGATTGTGAAAGACCTCACCTCAATGCGGGCACGCGCCCTTCGAGATCCTGGCCAAGCGTTCCCAGACTGTGCATCTGCGACTCAAGTCCGTTGACGCGCGATGACGAAATTTACCACTGTCGCACTTGGAAATGTCTGAAGTTTCCTGTTGGATGACCTGGAAACGACGCAGCAATGTACACAAACCTCCAAACAAGGAGTATGGTCACGGCCTACCGAGGTTTGAGTGCCTCCTTTGCAGGTTAACCCAAGATGTCCGACAGCAGCAGTGACCGCACCATCGAGAAGCTGCTGCGGCAGCAAGCCGCTCTGGCAAACTTTGGCGCCTTCGCGTTCCGGGAAACAGACCTGCTCAAGATCCTGACCGAGGCCGCGCGCATCTGCGCCGCGTCCCTGGACGTGCCGTTCTGCAAGGTCTGCCGCTACCGCGCCGCAGAAGATGACCTGCTCATCGTGGCCGGGTGGGGCTGGCACCTCGGCGTCGTCGGCCGCGTGGTCTCCCAGGCCAACGAGAGTTCGCCGCAAGGACGGGCCTATGTCACGGGCAAGCCGGTCATCATCCGCAACCTGCACGCTTCCACCAACCAAGCCCTGCCAGACTTCTACGAGGAACACGGCGTCGTCTCGACCGTGGACGTGCTCATCCCAGCCATCGAGGGGACACCTTATGGCGTGCTGGAGATCGACAGCACCCGCCAGCACCAGTACGACGAGCATGACATCAACTTCCTGACCGGCTTCGCCAACGTGCTGGCCGAGGCCGTCGCCACCGTAACCCGGGTCAAGGCGCTGCGGGATGCGCTGGAGGCCAAGAACCGGCTAGCCGATGAGCTGCAGCACCGGGTCAGGAACAACCTGCAGATGATCACCGGCATGTTGGAAGGCTACGCCCAGCGCACGGCCAGCGGGGTGGCGCGGGACGGCATCGACCTGATCGTGCGCCGCGTGACCACGCTGTCGCAGGTCTATGACAGCCTGCTCAGCACCGGGCTGAGCGGAACGGTGGACCTGGCCGGCTATCTCCAGGCGCTGTGCGTCAGCCTGCCCGGCATGCAGGCCGAGCACAGCCATCCCGTGCACATCTTTTGTCACGCGGAACCGGTCATGTTCGGCGTGGATGAGACGGCGACGCTGGGGATGGTGGTCGCGGAGCTGGTGACCAACAGCTACGACCATGCCTTTCCGGACCGGGGCGGCACGATCAGCGTCACCCTGGCGCGCTCCGGTCCCGCCGCCGCGGTGCTCACGGTCCGCGACGACGGCGTGGGCTCCCCAGCCAAGTTCGCCACCTCGCGCAACGGGCTGAGCCTGGTCAAGCGGCTTATGGACCGGATCGGCGGCAGCTTGGACATGCGCTTCAACGCCGGGACAGTGTGGAAGCTGGATTTTCCAGTGCCAGCGCTGTCTGACAGAACCGAAGTGGCTGCCTAGGAAGCGTCACCTTGCGGCTTGCTTGAAGCTGGGAGGCCGGCAGCAAACGCTCGCTATCCGTCGAACGAACCTTGCCGGACGCTGCGCCAGGTGCAAACCGCACCACTCTGCTTCTATCTGTGCCTGTTGCACGGCACCCTATAAAGGAAAGCAGGGTTGCGGGGGAGCCGTAGCTGGCCGCGAGCCGTGCATCTCACGGGTGCCCGATCGCGGTGAGGAATCTACTCGCCTGCTCGCGGTGGCCATCCGTTGAATGAAGTCTTCCTGTCCGATATCAGGCCACCACCAGGCAGTAAATTTCTGAACTTACCTTTCAGGCCTGGCGCATTTCCGTGTAGAATACTTCCATTTGTATGTGGCCGCAGCCAAGAGTATATGATCTTGACCTACCAGGAATCTGCCCTTGGTCCTTTGTAGGTTAGCTTAATGTCCAACAGCAGCGACAACCGCACCATCGGGAAGCTGCTGCGGCAGCAGGCCGCCCTGGCCGCGTTCGGCAGTTTTGCGTTCCGGGAAACCGATCTGCTCACGATCCTGACAGAGGCCGCGCGCACCTGCGCCGCCTCCCTAGAGGTGCCCTTCTCCAAGGTATGCCGCTACCGGCCAGACAAGAACGACCTGCTGATCGAGGCCGGATGGGGCTGGAAGCTCGGCGTCGTCGGCCGCGTGGTGTCGCAAGCCGACGAGAGTTCGCCCCAAGGACGGGCCTACGTTACCGGCAAACCGGTCATCATCCGCAACATCAACACTGCCAACAACCTGGCGCTGCCGGCCTTCTACGAGGAGCACGGCGTCATCTCGACCGTGGACGTGCTGATCCCGGCCATCGACGGGGCGCCCTATGGCGTCTTGGAGATCGATAGCACCCACCAGCACCAGTACGACGAGCACGACATCAACTTCCTGACCGGCTTCGCCAACGTGCTGGCCGAGGCTGTGGCCACCGTTGGGCGGGTCAAGGCGCTGCGGGCCGCGCTGGATGCCAAGAACCTGCTGGCGGAGGAGCTGCAGCACCGGGTCAGGAACAACCTGCAAATGGTCGGCGGCATGTTGGAGAGCTTTGCGCGAACCACGACCAGCGACGAAGCCCGGCAGGGCATAGACCTGATCGTGCGGCGTGTGACCACGCTGGCCCAGGTCTATGATAGCCTGCTTGGCGTCGGCCTGAGCGAAACCGTGGACCTGGCCGACTATCTCCGGGCGCTGTGCCTCCGCCTGCCCGGGCTGCAAGCCGAGCGGAAGCGGCCAGTGCAGATCGTTTGCAATGCAGAGACCACCCGGCTTGGCCTGGACGGGGTGACCGCCCTTGGCATGGCGGTCGCGGAGCTGGTGACGAACAGCTACGGCCATGCCTTCCCGAACCGGGACGGGACCATCATAGTCACCCTGGCGCGTTTCGGCGACGGCCGTGCGACGGTTACAATCCGGGACGACGGGGTCGGCTTTGTGGCCAAGGCCGACAGCACCCGGCACGGGGTGGGCCTGGTCAAGCGGTTGCTGGAGCGGATCGGCGGCACGCTGGATGTCCAATCTGGCGATGGGACGCTGTGGACATTGGCGTTTGCGGTGTCGATGCCGACCGACGGGACCAAGGCTGCCGCATAGCGCAAATGCTGACTCCGCCAGTTCCCGGAGCAACCGTTCAGCTACACCTTGCGGTGTCGCACCGTGCCGGCTTTACCAGCCCTGTGCGCAAAGCAAACCTTAACAAGGATTGACAAGCCGCTTCGGTCCCCAATTCTCCGCCTATGCCCGTGAACGTCAAGACCAGGAACGTCTCGCTCACCCCGGAGATCGAGGCGTTTATAGACGGCCGCGTCGCCTCCGGCCGCTTCCGCAGCGCGAGCGAGGTGGTCCGCGCCGCCTTGCGGCTGCTGGAGGAGGAGGAGCGTCGGCGGGAGTCGCCGGACCAGCGGGGCAGGAACCCCGACCAGTCCGCCTACGCCCCCACCAACCCGAAGGTATAGCGCGTGCAAGTTGTTGCCATCGGCGCCTCGGCCGGAGGCATAGAGGCGTTCCGGCTGTTTTTCGAGGCCATGCCGGCGGACAGCGGCATGGGGTTCGTCGTCGTCCTGCACATGTCCGCCGACCACAAGAGCGCGCTGCCCGAGATCATCGCACGCTGGACCGCCATGCCCGTGAGGGAGGCGGCGGACGGGGACCAGGTTAAGCCAGACCAGGTTTACGTGATCCCGCCAGGTCACATCGGGACCCTGCGGCAGGGGCAGTTGCGCCTGCGGCCGTTGGCGCCCGGTGTTCCGCGCGAGGCGACGCCGATAGACCAGTTCTTCGACAGCCTGGCCGCGGACCTGGGCGAGGACGCCATCGGCATCGTGCTGTCCGGCACCGGACACGACGGCGCGCTCGGCTTGAAGGCGATCCGGGCGCGCGGCGGCCTGACCCTGGCCCAGGGCACGGACGGCACGGCACCGCAGCATAGCGAGATGCCGCACAGCGCCATCGCCACCGGGGCGGTGGACCTGATCGTGCCCGTGCAGGACATGCCCGGCCTCATGGTGGGCATCAAGGAAAGGCATGAGGCGGCTGCGACGGCTACCCAGTCAGCGCTGCAGACCGACACAGCGCGGCTGAGCATCTGCGAAGTCCTGCGCGCGCGCGTCGGCCATGACTTCAGTGGATACAAGGAGGCGACGTTCCTCCGCCGGGTGCAGCGCCGGATGCAGGTGCTGGGCCTGGCGGAGATGAACGCCTACGTCGCAAAGCTGGAAGCCGACCGCGAGGAGGCGGTGCTGCTGTTCCGCGACCTGCTGATCGGCGTCACGACGTTCTTCCGCGACGCCGGCGCGTTCGAGGCGGTGAAGCAGGTCGTCCTGCCCCGGCTGTTCGAGGGCAAGGGCGCCAGGGACCAGGTCCGCGTCTGGGTGCCCGGCTGCGCCACCGGAGAGGAGGCGTACTCGCTGGCGATCCTGCTGTGCGAGCACATGGACGGGCTGGCCGACGCGCCCAAGGTGCAGGTGTTCGCCACTGACATAGACGACTCCGCCATCGGCACCGCACGCGCCGGGCGCTACCCCGCCACCTTGCTGGACGGCCTGTCGCCGGAACGCCGGGAGCGCTTCTTCACCCGGCACGAGAGCAGCTACGTCGTCGCCAAGGAGGTGCGGGAGCTCTGCACCTTCTCGGCGCATAGCCTGGTGCGGGACCCGCCGTTCTCCCGCATGAACCTGGTGTCCTGCCGCAACCTGCTGATCTACATGGACGTGGAGTTGCAGGCGAGCGTCATCCCCGCTTTCCACTACTCGCTGCTGCCCGGAGGCGTGCTGCTGCTGGGCAGCGCAGAGACTGTCGCGCGCCACGACGCGCTGTTCGTGCCCTTGGAGAAGCAGCACCGCATCTTCCAGCGGCGGGACGGCCCCAGCCCCACCCTCAAGATGCCGGCACGACCCATGCAGAACGTTTCCTCGGCGCCTCCAAAGCCGCAGGCCGACCCGCAGAACGGCCGGACCGACTGGGCGCGCACCCTGGGGCTGGCCAACGGCCGCGTGCTGGAGCGGTTCGCCGCGCCGTTCGTGGTGGTGACGGAGGACGGCACCGTCATGCACTACTCCAGCCATGTCGGCGGCGTGCTGCAACCCGCGCTGGGTCCGCCCAGCCGCAGCGTGTTCGACATGGCCCGGCGTGGCCTGCGCCACCCCTTGCGCGCCGCCTTGCGGAGCGCGGCCGAGACCGGCCGCACCGTGGAGCATTCCGTCCCCGGTGACATCGATGATGCCGGGGCGATAACGCTGGTGGTGGAGCCGCTGCCGGGGCAGGAGCCGGACCGGCCCTACCTGATCGTGTTCAGGGAGGCAGGCGCAGCCCGGCAGGGGCAAGCCCCTGCCGGGAGCAGCGCCGGATCGGACAGCATGGCCGCCGAGGTGGACCGTGAGCTTCGTGACGTGCGGGAGCAGTTGCAGTCCCTGGCCGAGGAGCACGAGACCGCCCTGGAGGAGCTGCGAAGCTCGAACGAGGAGCTGCACTCGGTCAACGAGGAGCTGCAATCCAGCAACGAGGAGCTGGAAACCTCGAAGGAGGAGATCCAATCGGTCAACGAGGAGCTGCACACCGTCAACGCCCAGCTCTCGACCAAGGTGGACGAGCTGGACCGAGCCAACAGCGACCTGCGCAACCTGTTCGAGAGCACGCGCGTCGCAACCGTGTTCCTGGACCAGCACATGGTCATCCGCGCCTTCACGCCCGAGGTCGCCAGCATCTACAACCTGATCCCGAGCGACCGCGGACGGCCCTTGACAGACATCGTGGGCCGCCTGGACTACGACGGGCTGCGCGACGACGTGGCGGAGGTGCTGCACACGCTGGAGCCGCTGGAGCGGCGGGTATCGCGCCGGGACGGGACGGCACACTACCTGCTGCGCATCCTGCCCTACCGCACGCCGGACAGCGCCGTGGACGGGTCCCTGGTGACGTTCGTGGACGTGACCCGGATCGTGGAGGCAGAGCAGCACCAGCGCCTGCTGGTCGATGAGCTGAACCACCGGGTGAAGAACATGCTGACGGTGGTGATCTCGCTGGCGACTCAGACGCTGCGTCGGTCCGGCACCCTGGAGGAGTTCTCCGGCGTGTTCCTGGGCCGGGTCCACGCACTGACGGCGGCCTACTCGCTGTTGAGCCGGGAGAGTTGGTCCGGCGTGCAGTTGGAGGAGATCGTCGTCGAGGAGCTGCGGCCGTTCATGGCCGGCGACCGCGCCAACATTCGCGTCGAGGGTCCGCCCGTGCCGCTGGACCCGCGCGGCGCGCTGGCGCTGGGCATGGCGATCCACGAGCTGGCGACGAACGCGGCCAAGTATGGCGCGTTGTCGGTGCCCGAGGGAGACGTGGCCGTGACATGGACGGTGGAGCGGCGCGGCGATGGGGAGCACCTTGCACTGGACTGGGCCGAGCGGAACGGCCCGCCCGTGACGGCGCCGGCCAAACGTGGGTTCGGCACCACGCTGATCGAGCGCGGCCTGGCGCACGACCTGTCCGGCGAAGCCTGCATCGAGTTCCTGCCCGGCGGCGTCCGGGCCAGCGTCAGGGCCGTCCTGCGGAACGAGGCCGACAAGCACGCCGCAGCCGTGCCCGCGGTCGCGGGGTGACGCACCCGGAGCTTGTCGGCAAGCGCGTGCTGGTCGTGGAGGACGAGTTGCTGGTGGCGATGCTGGTCGAGGACATGCTGGCCGACGCCGGCTGCATCGTCGTCGGCCCGTTCGCCCGGGTGACGACGGCGCTGGCCGCCGCCCGGATGGCGGCCGTTGATGTGGCCTTGCTGGACGTGAACGTCGCGGGCGAGATGGTCTTCCCCGTCGCATACGTGCTGGAGGAGCGCGGCATCCCTTTCCTGTTCGTGACCGGCTACGGGCAAGCCGCCCTGCCGTCCAACCGCCCGCACTGGAAGGCCTGCGCGAAGCCGTTCCAGGCTCAGCATCTCACCGAATGCCTGGCGCGGACGATAGAGGCAGGCTGAGGCGGCGGAGGTTGCGACTGGCGCCCCCCAGGTCCTAACCTGGGAGCGCCGATGTTCCTGGACCGTTCACCCACCGCATTGGCTGCATGATACCCAATGCTACACCTCCACCAAGGCGTCATTGCTTGAATTTGCACGGTGCGAGTCTCGGCATCGCCTTGTCCGGCAAACGAACGTTGGACGGCCACCCGGAATGTGTCCGCTAACTCTGGTGTTCGCACGGGAAAACGGACAAGATGATTGCCGGACGGGAAGACGGACAGGACAGCCTTGGCGAACGTTGGCTATGCGCGGGTGAGCACGCAGGACCAAAACCTTTCGCTCCAGCTCGACGCGCTGGCGGTTGCCGGATGCGGCAAGGTGTTCGAGGACCGGGCCTCCGGCGCCCGCGCCGACCGCGCCGGGCTGCAGGCCGCGCTCGACTACGTGCGGGACGGCGAGGTGCTGGTCGTCTGGAAACTTGACCGGCTTGGCCGTTCGCTGCCGCACCTGATCGAAACCGTCACGGACCTGGCCAAGCGCGGCGTTGGGTTTCGGTCGCTGACGGAGGCCATCGACACCACCACGCCCGGCGGCCGGCTCGTCTTCCACATCTTCGGGGCGCTGGGCCAGTTCGAGCGCGACCTGATCCAGGAGCGCACCCGTGCCGGCTTGGCTGCCGCGGCGACGCGGGGGCGCAAGGGTGGGCGCAAGCCGGCCGTGACCGAAGACAAGCTTCGGCGGGCACGCGAGCATATTGCCAAGGGCCTGACCGTGCGCGAAGCAGCAGTGCGCGTGAAGGTCAGCAAGACCGCGCTCTACCAGGCGCTCGGGGCGGAGCCAGCCTGACCCCTACGCCTTGTTCATCGTCTGCGCCGCCAACAGAGAGCCAGACCGGTTCGCTATGGCAGAGGCAAGGGAAACGGGGCATGAAGGCCGCGTGATGGCCCCAAGAATCGCTCTTCAAGAACGCTGCCGGCCATGAACGCTGTCGAGGTTGAGCAGGCCGTCACTGCCCTGTTCGAACAGCCCTTTGACCCCGCCGAGTTCCCGTTCGCCTTCCTGCAAGCCTTTGGCAACAAGGAAACTACCCTCAAGCGCCTGCGCCGAGGCGGGTCCAACAGGTCTGATGTGGACGGGGTCCTGCAACCCAGCAACATCCACATCGCCGTGTCGCCCCCAGGCGAGATGACGGCCACCCTGGCTGCGCTCAGGGCCAGCCAGGCTACGGCCCGGGCTAAGGCGAAATTCATTCTGGCCACCGATGGCGACACGCTGGAAGCCGAGGACCTCGCCGGCGGCGAAACCGTAGCCTGCGCCTACGAGGACTTCCCCGACCACTTCGGCTTTTTCCTGCCGCTGGCCGGCATTACCACCGTCAAGCAGATACGGGAAAGCGCGTTCGACATCCGCGCCACTGGGCGCCTGAACCGGCTGTATGTCGAACTGCTGAAGGACAACCCGGATTGGGGTACGGCCGCGCGCCGGCCAGACATGAACCACTTCATGGCCCGGCTGATCTTTTGCTTCTTCGCCGAGCGCACCGGCATCTTCCTGGGCGAAAGCCTGTTCACCGGTACCGTGGCGCAAATGTCCGCCAAGGACAGTGCCAACACGCACGAGGTAATCGGCGAGCTGTTCCGGGCCATGAACACCTCCACCGCGGACCGTGCCGGGGCGGAGTTGCCGCGTTGGGCCGACGCCCTCCCTTACGTCAACGGCGGGCTGTTCTCTGGCAGCCCCGAAGCGCCGCGCTTCAGCCGCATCGCCCGCGCCTACCTGCTGCACATCGGCGGGCTGGACTGGACACGCATCAACCCGGACATCTTCGGCTCCATGATCCAGGCCGTGGCGGAGGACGAGGAGCGCGGCGCGCTGGGGATGCACTATACCAGCGTGCCCAACATCCTGAAGGTGCTGAATCCCCTGTTCCTGGACGACCTGCGTGCCAAGCTGGCGGAGGCCGGAGGCAACGGGCGCAAGCTGCTGAACCTCCGTAACCGCATGTCCCGCATCCGGGTGTTCGACCCGGCGTGCGGGTCAGGCAACTTCCTGGTCATCGCCTACAAGGAAATGCGGGGGATCGAGGCGGAGATCAACACCCGCCGGGACGAACGGGGCCACAAGTCCATCATACCACTGACCAACTTCCGCGGAATCGAGATCAAGCACTTCCCGGCGGAGATCGCACGGCTGGCGCTCATCATCGCGGAGTTCCAGTGCGATGTGCTGCACCGCGGGCAAAAGGAGGCGCTGGCCGAGTTCCTGCCACTAGACGCGCAGAACTGGATCACCTGTGGCAACGCGCTGCGGCTGGATTGGCTGAGCATCTGTCCGCCTACTGGAACGGGGGTGAAGCTTCATGCCGAGGACCTGTTCCACACGCCGCTGGACCAGGCTCAGATTGATTTTGAGAACGCTGGCGGGGAGACCTACATATGCGGGAATCCTCCATTCACAGGTACGCGCAAGCAGACCTATGCCCAGAAAAGAGATTTAGAGACAGTCTTTTCTCCGCTCACCGCAAGCTGGAAAAACGCCGACTATGTTGGCGCGTGGCTGGTTAAGGCGGCTCAGTACAATCTGAAATGCCACGCGCCATTTGCTTTTGTTGCAACAAACAGTCTCTGCCAGGGGCAGCAGGTTCCGATCACATGGGGCATACTCCAAAATCTTGGATTCAGGGTTCGGTTTGCACATATATCTTTTATCTGGTCGAACCTTGCGAAGGATCGCGCTGGCGTCACGGTCGTCATTGTTGGCGTGGACTCCCATAGCCTCGGGCAGCGACATATTATAGAGGGAGATGACAAGAGAAGTGTAGAAAACATCAACCCATATCTTACCGAACATGACATAAGTTTCGTTTCTTCGTCCCGCCAGCCTCTGTTCATCAAGGCTCAAATGGATTATGGCGTTTATTACTCTAAGTCGGCAGGGCTGATATTGACGCCAACAGAGGCCCGAGGACTTATAAGTGATGGGTTGCCTGCCAATCTGGTGAGACGTTTTCTCGGTTCAAAAGAGTTCATCAATGGTGTGGAGCGTTTATGCCTCTGGCTTGGCGACGGTGATCTATCGGTTGCCGGCAAGCATGTGGAGGTTCGGCGGCGCATCGAGGCGGTCTGTGCAGATCGTCTAGCGACAGACGATGTTGCCGTAAATAAGTTGGCTGGCAGGTCACATCAATTTCGTGAGCGCAAAGGCCAAGAGCAAAGAAAGGCATTCATTCCAATCGTTTCCTCGGAAGCTCGTGAATTTCTTTCCGTTGGATTGGTGGACGATAATGTGATTCCAACCAATAAAGCTTTTTACATGAGCGAACCCCCTCTGTGGTGCTTGGCAATACTGTCATCTAAGCTCCATCTAGCTTGGATCGCTGCGGTGTGCGGTCGTTTGCGGTCGGACTACTCTTATTCTAACACCCTTGGCTGGAACACTTTTCCTAGCCCCACGCTGACGGAGGCGAACAAGGCGGACCTCACAAGCTGCGCCGAAGGCATTCTCCTGGCGCGCGAGGCACACTTCCCCGCCACCATCGCTGATCTGTACGACCCCGAACGGATGCCGAGCGACTTGCGTGAAGCGCACAAACGCAACGACGACGTGCTGGAAGGTATCTACATCGGCCGCCGCTTCCGCAACGACACAGAACGCTTGGGAAAGCTGTTCGAGATGTACGCGAGGATGACCTTCGCGCGCCCGGCCCGCCCCACTCGCAAGGTTCGCGCATGACCCCGCCCCAGCCAATCCCGTCCGTGTCCGCCACCTACGCCCGCACCGGCGCGTCTGCTAAGACCGACGCCTTGGGCATGAGGCCGATGCAGGCCCGCGCCTATCAAAAGCGGGGCGAGCAGTACCTGCTTATCAAGTCCCCTCCCGCCTCCGGCAAAAGCCGGGCGCTGATGTTCATCGCGCTGGACAAGCTGCGCCACCAGGGCCTGCGCCAGGCCATCATCGTTGTGCCCGAACGCTCCATCGGCGCCAGCTTTCACGATGAGGAGCTGACCCGGCACGGCTTCGAGGCGGATTGGCGCGTGGAGCCGCGCTGGAACCTCTGCGACGCGCCAGGCGGGGACAACGGGGGCAAGGTCGGCGCCGTCAAGGTGTTCCTGCAAAGCGAGGACAAGGCGTTGGTATGCACCCATGCCACGTTCCGCTTCGTGGTGGACCGGTTCGGGGTGGAAGCGTTCGACGGAAGGCTGATCGCTGTGGACGAGTTCCACCACGCCTCCGCCAACCCGGACAATAAGCTGGGCCAGCAGCTTGGCAGTCTTATCGCCCGCAGCCAGGCGCACATCGTGGCCATGACCGGCTCCTATTTCCGCGGCGACGCCGATGCGGTGCTGGCCCCGGCGGACGAGGCCAAGTTCAACACCGTGACCTACACCTATTGGGAGCAGCTCAACGGCTACGAACACCTGAAGCAGCTCGACATCGGGTACTTCTTCTACGCTGGACCCTACGCAGATAGTATTCCCCGCGTGCTGGACTCTGGAGAGAAGAGCATCGTTCACATCCCCAGCGTCGGCTCGCGCGAAAGTACGAAGGACAAGATTAAAGAAGCCGAACACGTTATGGAGGCGCTGGGCGTGTGGCAAGGGACGGACGCAGCCACCGGCTTTCAACTGGTCCGCACGGCAGAGGACCGGGTGCTTCGGATCGCCGACTTAGTGGATGACGACCCGGCCAAACGCGAGCGGGTGGCCGCCGCGCTGCGCGATCCGGCGCAGAAGCATAACCGGGATTGGGTGGACGTCATCATCGCGCTGGGCATGGCCAAGGAAGGCTTCGATTGGATTTGGTGCGAACACGCGCTGACGGTCGGCTACCGCTCCAGCCTGACGGAGATCGTGCAGATTATTGGCCGCACGACGCGGGACGCGCCGGGCAAGGCGCGGGCGCGCTTCACCAACCTGATTGCGGAGCCTGATGCGTCCGAGCAGGCGGTGACGGAGGCGGTGAACGACACCTTGAAGGCGATTGCCGCCAGCCTGCTAATGGAGCAGGTGCTTGCACCCCGCTTTGAGTTCAGGCCAAAGGCGCCGGCGGGTGACGGGGCGGGTGGGCCGACGCCTGGCTACGACTACGGCCCAGGCGGCTACGACCCTAATGGCTGCAACATCGGCTTTGACGGGACGCAGGGCCGCTTCGAAATCGAGATCAAGGGCTTGGCCGCCCCGAAAAGCGAAGACGCCCGGCGTATCTGCCAGGAGGACCTGAACGAGGTGGTCGCCGCCTTCGTGCAAGACAAGTCAACGCTGGAGCGCGGCTTGTTCGATCAGGAGGTGGTGCCGGAGGAGCTGACCCAGCTCCGCATGGGCAAGATTGTCCGGGACAAGTACCCAGAGTTGGACGAAGCGGACCAGGAGGCCGTGCGCCAGCACGCCATTGCCGCCCTCACCCTCACGCAGAAGGTCAAGGAGGCTGCTAGGGGCGGCCCAGCGGATGGCGCTTCAAGCGCTGCATCGGGCGGGGCTGGCGCAAGTGAAGACAGCCCGAACACCGCGTTCGTGGACGGGGTGCGCCGGTTCGCCATGTCCGTGGGCGACCTGGACATAGACTTGATTGACCGAATCAACCCGTTCGGCCCAGCCTACGCCATCCACTCCAAGGCAATGACGGAGGAGCGGTTGAAGCAGGTTGCCGCCGTGATCGCGGCCAAGCGGGTCAGCATGACGTTGGAGGAAGCGCGGGAGCTTGCCAAGCGGGCGCGTGACTTCATGCGGGAGCGGGGCAGGCTGCCTTCCATCATTTCCACAAACGCCTGGGAGAAGCGCATGGCCGAGGGCGTAGCTTTTCTGGCCCGCACGAGAGCTGAGGCCAAAGCAGAAGCCGCGCGTGCCTAGGCCCACCGCGTCGTTCACCGACGAGGACGACGCGCTGCTCGACGAGCTTGGCGTCGAGGTCGAGTTGAAGCCGACGCCAGAGCGGTCGGTGCGCGAGGAGCGGATCATCGCGGGTTTTGAGGACATCCAACGCTTTGCCGCGGAGCACGGCTGCCCCCCGCAGCATGGCGAGGGCCGGGACATCTTTGAGCGCTTATATGCCGTTCGCTTGGACCGGTTGCGCGGCCAGGAGGAGTGCCGCGCGCTGCTTGAGCCTTTGGACCATCAGGGGCTGCTGGTGCGGGCGCTGGCCGATGCGGCCGGTGCGCCCGATGACGGCCTGGATGATGACGCTCTACTGGCGCAGCTCGGCATAGAGAATGCCGAGCCGGAGGACCTCACGGAGCTTCGCCATGTCCGCTCCGCTGCGGAGCGGAAAACGGCGGAGGATATTGCCAAGAGCCAGCCGTGCGAGGATTTTCGCCGCTTCAAGCCCTTGTTCGAGCAGGTGCAGGACGAGCTTAGCGCGGGTCTGCGGCGAACCCGGCGGTTCGAGCGCAAGTCGGAGATCGCGCCGGACCGGTTCTACATCCTGGGCGGCCAAAAAGCCTACGTGGCCGAAATGGAGGATCCTTACCTAAATGAGCAGGGCAAGCTGGATGGCCGGCTTCGTGTGGTGTTCGACAACGGGACAGAAAGCAACCTGCTCATGCGCTCTCTACAGCGGGCTCTTCAGCAGGATCCTACGGGGCGGCGGATCATGGAGGCAGCCGCCGGGCCGCTGTTCGCCGGTCAGGACGAGCAGGAGGTAGGGGACGAGGACGGGGGTGGCGACGGGGCGGCGGACGGTGATGCGGCAAGCGGCACGGTTTACGTCGTGCGGAGCAAATCTGACCATCCGATAGTGGCAGCGCACCGCACCGTCCTGCACAAGATAGGCGTCACCGGCGGCGACGTTGCACGCCGCGTCGCCAACGCCCGTCTTGATCCGACCTTTCTGATGGCAGAGGTAGAGGTCGTGGCGACCTACGAGCTGTTCAACATCAACCGGACCCGGCTTGAGCACCTGATCCATCGCGTTTTTGCGCCGGCTCGGCTGGCCATCGAGGTTAAGGACCGCTTCGGCCAGCCTGTGGTCCCGCGCGAATGGTTCCTCGTGCCGCTTCCTGTCATCAACGAGGTGGTCGGAAGAATACAGGACGGATCGGTTGCAGGCTGTATCTACGATCCAAAGACCGCCACCCTCACCCAGGCGGCCGAGGAGGACGCCTGATGAGGCAGCGTAAGGGTGCAGCGTGGTTGCCCCATCCTTACGCTTCCTTAAAAGGTCACCTTTGGTGCCTGAGAGCGAAGCAACCATCACGCATCAGAGAAGCAGTCCGAGCTGCGGCTCGTCCGGCACGACCAGCAGGCCCAGAAGCTGCCACTGGTTCGGGCGCTTCTTCATGTTGCCCATTGCCATGACCAAGCCCCGTCCCGGTCGGGACTCATTGTAGGTATGCGCGAGGTGCGCCAGCACCTCGGCCTCGGCGTAGCTGCGCCTGAGCTTGAAAAAGGCGGCCGTCGTCTCCCAGTCGCCGCAGCGGTAGTCATGCTGCCCGCCGGCGTCGCGGCACGCGAACCGGAAGTCATAGGGCGGCGGCTCGAAGGCAGCCAACTCCTGGTCGAGGAAGCTGTCCTGCCGCGCCGCGCGCGCGTAGGCGTCGCGGGCGTCGTCCATGTCCGCCTTGCTGCGCGGGCGGCAGTAAAACCGCGAGGATACCGGTCGCACCAGTGCCAGGCTGTCCCCGCGCGCTGCCGCGGTGCTCAAGCCGTCCAATACCAGTGGCGCCAGGAAACCCGGTCGCTCGCGCTCCGGCATGGTCTCCCCTGGCCGAAGTGTGTCTTCGAAGACGCGCCGGCTCTCCTTGCGCGTGTCATCCTTCGGTGGTCCGTGCCGATACTCGACCCACTGCCAGCGGGCGAACTGGTTGCCGCCCGACAACTGCCGGAAGCGGACCGGGAACATGCGCCGCCACAGCCGGCCGCCGGTCACGCCCGCGCAGCAGACGGTCTCGACGTGCGTCTTGGACGGCTGCGGCACCGCCTTGACCAGGACCAGCACCTTCTCGAAAGGGTCAGCCGGCGCCGGCATCGGCCAAGGCCGGGAAAAGGTGACGCACCTCGACCCCGTGCGCCGTGTGCAGCGCCTTTGCAACCAGGCTTCGGTGGCACCGTTCCGGCTCCGCTTCCAAGCATAGCAAGCAGATGCGTTCCCTGGCGGCGCGCGACGCGAGTTGGCCAAGGGCTTCGGCAGCAACGCTCGTTCGCAGGTGCGCCTGGAAGATGGTCCGGAACAGAGCGTCGTGGCCCGCCCAGGCGGCTTCACGGCCCGACTTGGGGTTCCCGAGAGCCGGCAGGTGCCAGTAGCCGATGCCGGCGCCCGCCAGGTGCAGGCCGAGCGCCGTTTTGGCGAAACCGGGGCGGCGCGAATGGGCAATCGCACGCACGTCCACCACGACGCCGATCCTGGCCGCCGCGAGCGTCGAGAGGAAATCCGGGACCGCAGCTCGCTCATAGCCGATGGTGAAAATCACGTCCTGCATCGCACGCACGCTACGCGACGGTTCCGGAAGGGGCCAGAGCGAGGGAGGGCATCCGGGCGTCTCCCCCGCGCGGCAGAGATCGGGCCACTGCCCGCTGGGCTGCGCCCTGCTCCCGGAGCCGCCGGTGGCGTCTCCACCCTTCGGGTATCCGCCTTAAATGGCCAAAATGCACAGCTTGGCGGTCACTGGGCCACATAGGTGTCATGGGGCGGCATCAGCGCGATGATGGCTTGATAGGCGCCGGACGCGGCTTTCGATCCCAGGTAGCTCATAGCTGCAGCATAGACGCCCCCAACTATGGCACCCGGCCGGGTTCTGGAGACCCAGGACTTCGCCGGCAGGAGAGCCTTCGGTTCCGACCACCAAAGACCGTACGAACCTCAAAGGCATGATGGCACCTATCGCCGCGCCACAGAGGGCTGCCGTCAACCCACCGCTCAGCGCATACCCCGTTGGCACGCCAAGAGCAAAGAGGCCGCCGAGCAGGGCGAAGATGCGCCGCTTCCGCACACCTAGCCGGCACATCGTCACTGCCACGACGGCGAAGGCAAGTATGGCAGGCAGGGCCATACGAAGCTCTACCGCAAATATTATTGGAGCCAACAAGGGTGCTCCCAACCCGCCCGCGAGGATGATCGGGACAATGAACAAGCTTATGACGCCAACAGAGACGACCGCGCTAAGGTATCGCGCATCAGCAAGAGCTATGGTGAGGGTGCGAGTGAGAACCGGATAATATGGCAACGACTTACGCTTCCCCGAAAGAGTCGGCCTTACGCCGCTGTCAGCCTGATAAATGGCCAGATTGTCATGCAGCGGAGCTATTTTCCTCCGGCTTCCTCCTTGAGACCAAGAGCCGTAAGAACCGCTTCGACATAACCTTCATTTTTCTTGGCCTCTACGTGGTCCGATGCAGTATACTCCTGACTATGAATCTTTATCCCATCTTTGCTAAACACTTCCACAACATCACGTTTGACACGATTGGGGTGCTTCGGGTCTCCATGCGTAATTTCATGAGTTACCCAGCCAACGGCTTCAGGATTGATATAGAAGCTGACCGTTCCACCAAATACTCTTTTAATCATTCCTCTATCTCCTGCTGGATCGCCTGACCTCTGGCTAGATATGGACTTGTTTAAAGAACGACCTCAGCGCGATAGCTGGGAGCCACAGCTTCGGGCGGGTGGCCTGGCATATGGAACACGATATGCCACACACTCTGTCCGTCAGAGCCGCGGACTGGCGTTGCACAATACTCAATTAAATCGCCAGTGTCCGAAAATCTCACGAACCCATCTTCCTGATGGCCAGCGGGCTGATGCAAGCCTAGACGCTCCAGGATTACCGCAGACGATGGAACATCAGTTCGAGGAATATTTCTATGATCGACTCTGAACCACAACGTTGGTGTCGCTTCATCAGCCTTATAATCAACCGATGTCGCACCCGCCTTGATTGCGTCCTCAAGCATTATTCTAAGCATCTATAGAACTCCTCATTGGATATAGTGATCGCTGCGGCCGATTTATGGTTGGCAGAGCCTCATGCTCGTATGGGCTGGTCTGCCGGCAGCGCAGCAGCACGGGCGCGGGCCACGCGCTGCACTGTGCTGCCGCCCACGCCCAGCAGCCGCGCCACCTTGGCCTTGCCTGTGCCGGCGTCCAGGTGCGCGGCTATGGCGGCTTCCACGCCGGCCGCCACCTTGGGCCGCCCAATGGCTTTGGCACCCGCCCGCGGCGTTGCCTTGGCCCGCTCCATGCCCGCCTTGACCCGGGCCACGATCATGCTGCGCTCAAACTCCGCGAACACGCCCAGCATCCCGAACATAGCCCGGCCGGCGGGCGTGGTGGTGTCTATCGCCTGCTGATGCAGGAACAAGTCAACCTTGGCCCCGTGCAGTTCTTGAAGCGTGCCCACCAGGTCGGCCACGGATCGGCCCATGCGGTCCACCGCCCAGCACATCGCCACGTCGAACCGGCCGCGCATGGCATTCTTCAGCATGGCGTCCAGGCCTGGCCGTTTGTCCCGCCCCTTGCTGCCGCTGATGCCTTCGTCGGCGTAGGTGGCGACGATTTGCCACCCGCGTTGCGCCGCGGCGGCTTGCAGGTCCTGGCGCTGCGCTTCAACCGATTGCTCACCAGTGCTGACCCGGAGATAGATCGCCGCCCGCAGCGCCTTCGGTGCATGGGCGTTCAACCGGCGGCCCTCCGTTCGGCAGCAAGCTCCCGCAGCTCGGCGCTCACGGCGCTGCGGAAGTCGGCCACCAGCCGCGACACTGCATCGGACCGGTCCCCGGCGCCTGGCAGTCGGCCCATCGCCGCGTCCAGGCTGGTCAACGCCTCTAAGGCCGCCGCCCAGCTCGCATGGACGAGCTGCACTCCGGCGCGGCCGGCATCTGCTTCATCATCCATGCGCCCGATCCCCTGATGCCGCGCCCGCAGAGGTTCCGTGCGGACGTGCGCCGGAGCGTAGCAGACGGCCATGCGGAAACCACCCGGTTGTCGCATGGCTCACAGCCTGCCCGCCAGTACCCGTAGATGCTCATGTTTGAGGGTGGATGTTCAGCACCCCTTTCGGTATGCCTCCGACCAGACTGAACGGGGGCACACGATCTTAGCAGAGAGCTGACCCTGCCGTCTGGCATCGTGCAGGGCTGTTGGTGTTACGGGCGTGATGGATTGGGCGATAAGAACAGCCTCTCCGAGGGGCTGTATCCACCGAAGTTCCAACCATGCCCCTCCTCTGTCACCAAAGCGTTACGGAATGCGTAATGACCTACCGACCTGCTCACTCGACATAAAGGCTAACCCAGATCATCCGTCCCCGCGGGGCGACCGCGGCTCCGCGGCAACGTTGCTGAAAATCAAACCGAGATCAATGGCTTAGCGCCGCGGTCTCTGCTTGGCTCTAGCCCGGGGATGGTCTATGCTCGTCTCCAGGTATGCGGGATGCTCGAATGCAGGTGGTTTCATTCATGAACATGAAAGGAGGTGTTGGCAAGACTACGCTTGCGGTGAATGTGGCTTATGCCCTGGCGTACTTTCACGGAAAGAAAGTTCTTATTGTTGACGCCGATCCGCAATTTAATGCGACTCAATGCCTATTGGAAGATGATGTTTATCTATCGCATATAAATGACTCAAAAAAGCGGACCATTCACGATATTTTCGATCCAAAGCGAGTAGCACCGATAAGGACTGTAACAGGCAAATCGAAACCAGCCTCACGTCCTGGCATCGAACTCTCCTCATGCACATGCCAAATTATATCGAACACTCCAACGAAGGGCCGCCTTGATTTGTTGCCGTCAAATCTGACGCTTATTGAAGTTGAGAATTCTCCTCGTGGAGCGGAAAACAGGCTGACAAATTTTCTAGGCCAAAAGGCAGCACATTACGATTTCGTTTTCATTGACTGCCCTCCTACAATATCTATTTTCACGCAAGCGGCTATTTTGGCAAGTAACAAGTATTTAGTTCCAATCAAGCCGGATCCCCTTTCTGTAATAGGGCTGCCACTGCTTGAGCGCTGGTTAGAGGAATTTATCGAAGATAGGGGATGTTCCATCAGCAGGGTCGGCCTCGTGTTTACAATGGTAAGAGGTCCCGTGCCGCAACGAATGCGCGACGTTATGACGGAGGTCAGAAAGGCTTGGCCGGGCGAAGTGTTCAGTGCTGAATTGAGCCAAGCCACCGCTGTTGCAGGCTCAGTTGATAAGCACCTTCCCGTGTTCCTGCATAAGAAGAACGGCAAGTCTGCTGGGCAAATCCAAAAGATTGCAGCAGAGTTTATTGTGCGGGTCGGGAAGTGATTAATGGTTGAGCGCACTCATAAGGACTGGCTTGAGTTCCTGAGAAAAGCGGCCGAATTGCCCATTGGTTATAGTATTGATGATTTGATATGGTTTAAAACTATTGCAGATCGCCAGTATCCGGCTCTAGGACCGCTAGTGGCCGCTTGTATACATCTCGCGCAACAGTCTGACCTCGCTATTGCGTTTGAGGGTCCTGACCCTCGCATCGCAAAAACAAAAAAAACACCTTCTGTGCATAGCGCCCCGCAGGCGCAAGCGCCTTTATTTGAGCTCTTCAAAGATAAGAACTTGTTCCCCAAAAACTCGGATTTGGCCAATTTTGCAATGCGAGCTGTCCCTAATATGAAAGAGCACCGCTTCGACAAAATGTCCAGGGGAGACATCGCCCATAGAATTGTTGAGCAAGTTCAAAGCCTTAGTCCCGAGGCACGCGATAGCTTAGAAGCATCCGTACGCGAGGCTGTTTCGCATTCGCCCGAACTCGGCAAGGAAGTTCGTAGCTTTGTATCTAAGTGGGCGAGCATAATTCGGGATATGGCGCTTTAGCTTGGCATGAGCAGACGCGCAATACCGATAGTTGCCAACGACTTGGCTGAGGTCATTGGCTATCTTGAAAAATCCATAGCGATCCCAGCGCCGCTAACGCCACACATGGCACAAACGGCAAAGAGGATACATGCTCTCACATACAGTTTGATACTATGGCGTTTTCGGCTAAGCAGCTTGCCTGCGTCGGCAAAACCGTTCGTTGAAGAAATAGCGTCAGACGCACTACAGGTCTTGCCCCAGGTCTTGATGGGGTACAACAAGACAGTAAAGCTGCTTGCCCGAGGCATCCTTGAGAATGCAATGCGGCATGTTTATTTCTATGACCACCCCGTTGAGTTCGCTATAATGAACACGGAATCGAAATGGTATGTGGGCCTAGACGATCTCTTTAAGTATCTCAAGATGCATCCAGACTTTAAACGTACAGAGCTAAGGTTCGATGCAATCAACCGTGCACAAACCGTTTATGATGAGCTCTCTGCTGGTGTGCATGGCCGACGAGTGACCGATCTAGAGACTAGAGCGGCACTTGAGAAAATCTTCTATGAGCCTGGCGCTGCTTTGGTTCAAATAGAGTTAATAAGAAGAAGTTGCGAGGCAAGCAATTTTCTTCTTGCAATTCGTAACCGTGTTGATATGAGAAAATTCTCAACGGAAGAGCGAAGAGTTATCCTTCATACACTCCCCAAAGAGGCTCGGAAGGTATGGAGTGAGTTTGAGTGAGGGAACAAGCTGATGCCAGTACGTAAGTCTGGACCCGACAAGATGTTGCAACAGGCGCACTTCATGGAAATCGCCCGCAAGCTTGGCTGCGACGAAAACCCGGCGGCGTTTGACGAGAAGTTGAAGATGGTCGCAAAGGTCAAGCCCTCCGAGGTGTCTGCAAGGCTTAACAAGAAAGTAGCTCAAGATGGCTAGACCACCCCATACTGTCCTTTCGCCAAAGACAAGGCTCAATCCAAAAAGTTTGGTAATCGTCCATGTTGCTCAATGGTGGTCACTGGCTACTGGCATATGGGATAGAGAACGCGCCATGCTCATTCGATGGAACGGTGACCCTGACCGCCCACTCGGCAACCCCGTCTCTCACGGGCACCCGACATGGTTTGTTCTCCCGGAGGACCTACACTCCGCGGTGATCGGTCAGGTGTCTGACAAGCTCAAGGCAGCAAGGGCAACCGACTGGTTAGCCGGAAACGGGCCAGACACTACGGACTAGTGGGTTTGGCAACTACCATATCGCCTTCAGCAGGGGGCAGCCATGGGCCGACTCAAGCAGAACAGCCGGCCGGCCTACACCTGCGCGTGCTTCCGCATCCAGGCTGCACCGTCATGCCCGGCTGCCGTCGCGCAGTAGCACGTCAGCCCTACACGGGGCTGCCGGCTGCTCGGAGCGGCGACTGTCACGGCAGCGCTGCTGATCGGTGTCAATGCGCTCATACAGGTGCTGAACGTCCTTGCAGCATGGTGGCGCCATGCTGGCTGATGGGCGCAGAGCAGGCCGGCGGCGAGGAGGTCCCGGTGCCACAGCGCCGACCAGCTTGCGTCATGTGTTCTTTATATGTTCCATTGCGAACGGGCATTGTTCGAGGTGGGCGGCATGGCTGCAGGCGAGGGCGATGGCGACCCCGGCTATGACGGGTCCAACACCACAGGCTTCGTCTCGCCGGCCGCCGACGCCTTGGAGGGGCCGATTGACCTTGCCGCGATGCTCGACCTGCGCCGCCCCCATCGCTACCCCGTTCGCGTGCTGGGCGAGGCCCTCGTTGACCGCGGCATCTACCCGGGCGACGTGCTGATTGCTGACACCGCGACCGCCCCCACCCACGGCCGCGTCGCCATCGTCATGCTGCATGGCGAGGTGTGGATTGCCCAGCTCGCGTTGCGCGGTGGCCAGTGGTGGATGAGGCCCGGACGCGCCGATCAGCCCCTTGTGGCGCTGGACGGCGACGGTGCTGAGGTTTGGGCCGTGGTCGCCGCGCTCGTCCGTCCCAAGGTCTGACCGGACCGGGCTGGACAGGACCGCGCGGCCATGCCCCGCACCTTCGGGCTGATCGACGGCAACTCGTTCTATTGCAGTTGCGAACGTGCGTTCTCCCCTCGCCTTCGCGGCCGAGCCGTGGTGGTGCTGTCCAACAACGACGGATGCGCCGTGGCCCGCACCAGCGAGGCGAAGGCTGCCGGGATCAAGATGGGCGACCCCTGGCACCTGGCCCGGCGCCGGCCGGAGGTGCGCGCCGCCCAGGTCGAGTGGCTGTCATCCAACTATGCCTTGTACGGCGACATGAGCCGGCGCATGTACCAGGTGCTGGCTGCAAGGGTGCCGCGCGTGGAGCCCTACTCCATCGACGAGATGTTCATGGACATGGACACGCCGAAAGACGCCGCGGACCTCGCCCGCGAGCTTCGCGATGCCGTCCGGCGCATCGCCAAAATCCCGACTTGCGTGGGCATCGGACCCACTAAGACCATCGCCAAGACGGCCAACGCCATCGCCAAAGCCGAACCGGCGCTGGACGGCGTGTGCGACCTCCGGGACGAACGGGACCGGGCGCAGCTCTACGAGCGCACCAACGTGGACGAGGTGTGGGGTATCGGCGGCCGGACCGCCGACAAGCTGCGCGCACTCGGCGTCACCACCATAGCCCGGTTCGTCGCCATGCCGCCGCGCGAGGTGCGGAGCCTACTGACCGTGGTGGGCGCCCGCGTGCAGGCGGAGCTGGCCGGCGTGTCCTGCCTGACGCTGTCCGAGGCCGTGCCTGCGCGCAAGGCCCTGGCCGTGACCAGGTGCTTCGGCCGGCCGGTCACGCGCTGGGCCGAGATGCGCGAGGCTTGCGCCCACCATGCGTCACGCGCCGGCGAGAAGCTGCGCGCGGGCGGCCTGGTCGCCGGCTGCATGGCCGTGTTCCTGCACACCGACCCGCACGGCGGCGACCCCTGGTACAGCGCGCAGCGCGCCGGGCGCATCGAGCCGACCGACGACGCGCGGGCGCTGATTGGCGAGGCCGTGCGGATGCTGGCGCCGTTGTGGCGGGATGGGCACCGCTACATGAAGGTCGGCGTCATGCTGGACGATCTGCGCGACAAGGCCGCCCAGCCACGCACCCTGTTCCCCACGCGCGACCCCATGCACTCGGCGGCCCTCATGCGCGCGATGGACGGGGTGAACGCCCGCTACGGCCGGGGCACCTTGCGCCCGCTGGCCACCGGCATCGCCCGGCCTTGGGGCACGCGGGCCGGGCTGCTGACCCAGCGCTACACCACGCACCCCGGCGAGATCATGCAGGCACGGGCACTGTGAGGCTGACCCCCTGCCCGCCCCCAACCCAGAAGCGGAGTGAGCTGCCATGAGCGGTCCCGACAGTCCTGAGCCAGCCACCTTGCGCCAGCAGGTCGGCACCTTGCCGCTCCACATTCTGGCAGCCTGGCGCAGCCGCTATGTCCGGGTTGATGGGGTGGACCTGGAA
Source organism: uncultured Acidobacteriaceae bacterium (assembly GCA_964243455.1). GTDB lineage: Bacteria > Acidobacteriota > Terriglobia > Terriglobales > Acidobacteriaceae > Granulicella. The sequence continues at coordinate 31,465 of CAXTGN010000001.1, read as the reverse complement.
GCCCGCGCCATGCTGAACCAGGAGGCTTCCGCCATTCGTGCCAAAGGGGAGCGGCCGGATGCACTAGCAGTCTGGATGCGCCTTACGGACCTGATCGTGCAGGTGGGATCGCCTTCACCAGAACTCCTTGCCGCCGCAGCACTCGCCGGCCTGGCTGCTGGGTTGCGACCACAGGGTTTCGATGCGCCTGCTGCTGCCAAGCCGATTGTTGAGGAGGCAGACTAGATGCGAGCTACGGCCGAGCTGGGCAGCTAGCAGACGATCATCATGCCGTGGTGCGATGCTGCATCAGGCTTTGGTGGCTCAACGAGCCGCAAGCCAAGAGCGTTGCCTGACGCCTGCCACAAACAACAAGGGCCTGACCCAATGGTTGATGTCACGCCGGAGCCGAGCCGGACCTGACGCCCGATGAGGCCGACGCTTCCATCTCGGTCGCAGCCATCTCCGCTTGAGCCTTGGCGAAGTTGACGCTGCTAGCGCTGCCTCCCCGCGAGGCCCGGCCGGTGCTATGGGCGACGTGCCACCCGAACCCTGCAAAGTCCTGCTGTGGTTCAATGGTCAGACACCAGGCACCCTCCCCTTGCGCGGCCACATTGGCTTTGTGAGGCATGAACAGGGTCCATTGGACATTCGAGAAGGGCATCTGTCCCTGTTACAACTTCGCTTTGTAAAGCACTGTAACGATTTATTTCTCAATGCGAAGCCGGGGCTGGCGTGGTGCCAGCCCCGGCCCAACCCGGCGCTACCCCAGCCAGCGCCCCCGATGCGAGCAGCGGCGCCCGCAAGGGGCAAGCCCCTTCACGCCCAGGACGAAGCGTTTATGGCGTCCCTTTGACCGGAACAGCTCGCGTGCGGCGCGCGGCGAAATGGCGGTGACGTTCTGCCGAAAGCCGAAAAGCTGACGGTTGGCCTCACGCCAATAGACGACATAGGTTTGCTGCATTGGGGGCATATCCCTCCGGTGTTGCCGCGACGGGGCCGCCGCGGTCCATCAGGTATAGCAGGCCACCCTAATAAACGCAACAATTAAACTATGAAATGTAGCAACAATAATGTGATTATATACTTACATCTATGCGTTGTGGTTTTTCAATTCCTGGGAACCGGCGCGTTGTTCTGGTCACGCGCTGCCGGACACCGGGCCTGTCCCCGTGGCCTCCCTCCCCATTCGTCCCGCCGCCCATCCAGCCGGCAGCGGTGCCGCCGCATGTGCGCCAGCCAGGGCTTGAAGGAGTGCCGCCTCCCCGTCAGTGATCGGGCGTGTCCCGCGCGGGTTGCGAGCATACTTGCCCTGGTCGCACTCCATCGCGCGTGCCACCTCGCGCAGCTCCGCCGGCAGCGTGCGGTGTGCCGCAGCCAGGTGCTCCAGCCAGGCGGCCAGGTTGGCGGGGATCGGCCGCCGGCCCGACCCGAACTGCCGCACCGTGCCGTCATCGCAGCGGAGCCGACGCGCCAGCTTCCGCAACGACCATCCTATGTCGTCCAGGCACTCGCGGAACCGGGTGGGCGTCATCGTCATAGGTGCGAACCATGCCGGCCCAGGCGGCGCGCGGCAACGAGCAAGGCCAGGATGGGCCAGGCCCGCACGCAGGACCCCCCAGGCGACAGGAACAGGATGGTGCGAAGGGATCATGCCCATCTCCCGAGCAACGGCAGCGCGAGGCCGCAAAAGAGGAAGGGCGGGGATCGCTCCCCGCCCCTGCCCTGCCGTGCTAGGCGGCACCCTTGAGGGCCGCCATGCGCTCCCCCAGGAGCCACAGCGCCCGGTTGAGCTTCACGTCTTGGTCTATGCCAGTCACCGGCCGCGTGGTGACACGGCGCGGGCGGTGGTTGGCGTCCCTCCCCCAAGCGGTCAGACCGCCACGGATTGAGTTCTCCTGCAAAACATTCGCCGTGGTCCAAAGGTCAGGCGCGGTGTCCGCGTGGCGGCGCGCAGCAAGCAGTTGCTGCGGCTTGATGGGGGTGGCCGGCTCGCCTCCCTCGGTGTCGCCGAAGCGAAGCACATGGGCGGCTTCCGCAAGCGCAAGACGCTCCCCGCCGGAGAGGGACACGCCGGCCCAGGCATCCACCTGGTCGAGAGCGCGGATGCTTTCTTCCAGGACGGTATAGCTGCCCTCGATGACCTGGCCCACTACGTCGCCCTTGTGCGGCACCTTGATGGTGGCGAGGTCGCCGTCAGAGGTGATTAGGCCGTTGAGGCAGACCATGCGGAACGTCCCGGCCATGAGCTGATAGGCGCTCGTGCCATCGTGCGAGTTGATCAGCACGACTTCGGGGAACACGTCGCCATCCTTGCGCGCGGCCCCTTCCTGGCCCTGGTAGCGGAAGCGCAGCAGGTGCTTGGTGTAGTCCGCCTTGCCGGCGATGCGCGAGCGGCCCTGCTTAGCGAACGTAGGGACGAAGCCGTTTGCGCGCAGGCCATCAATGACGGCAGAGGTCGGGATGTAGGTGTAACGCTCGCTCCGGCTTTCGTGCTTGCCGGCGGCGAAGGCGGACGGCGCCATGCTGCGGAGCTGGCCATCGGAGAGGGGGCTATGACCGGCAGCGCCAGTGGACCCGAAGCGGCGGAAGGAAATATGGGACATTGGAGGCTCTTTCTCGCTCACCGGGGCACTGCGCCCTCGGTAGAAGCAATCTACACACATGCACCATGGAACACAACAATAATAACACCAAAAAACACTTATATTTATGTTGTATTGTATCATGCAACATGCCACAACTCGTTCACCCGAGGGCGACCATGCCCCGGCAGAGAGGAACGCCTCGATGAGCAACATGGCGAAGCTGTCCAACCGTGCGGCAGAAGCCCTTGACGTGCTGGCCGGCGGGGGTCGGTTCAATTACAGGCTGGAACGCAATCGAAAGACCGGCCGCGAGCAGTTCCATTACCGGCTACGACGGAAGGGCGGGCAGGTGGTCGCAGGCATCAGCGGCGCCACGTTCCGCGAGCTGGACGCGGCTGGGTTCCTGCAAGGCTTGTGGGGGTCACGCACCAGCGGCAGCACCAGCTACGTGCTGCGACGGGAGGGGTAAGCAGCACGGCCAGCAGTCCCAGGCGCGGTCCTCGCAGGCCACGCGCTGCTGCCTTGGCGGTAACGGCGCAAGGTCAGGCGTGACTTGCGCCCGGTGCTAAGCCGCGACCTCGACCGACAGCATCTGCGGGTTGAACCCGACGCTTAGCGAGCCATCGTCCTGCCGGTCCATCAGACCGAGGTTGAGCAGGGCTTGCACGTCCTCATGTACGCGGCGGTAGCCCCGGCCAAGCCCGGTCGCAATCGCGTTGATGCTCTTTGGGTGGTGGTCCGCCACAAATGTCAGCACATCGAAGCGATTGCCGTTGAGCATGGTGAACATCGTTTTTGCATCGGCAAAGTTGATGCGGGTATCGACTTCAACCAGCTCGCCAGCCTTTGCACGGCGGACGTTCTCAAACAGCCTCCGGTTTGCGGCCTCAACGGTCTCCCCGACCGTAATCACCAACTTGCTCATGTTCAGGTCTCCCGTGTCACGTCCGCCTCGAAGTCGGCGATCAGCCGCTCGATGCTGACGAAGTTATACGGCGTCTCAATGCCGTGGTGGTGGCGATGGTCCCCCTTGCCGCGCTCGTTGTCGTATCCGACGACACGTACGCCATTGCGGATCAGAACAAGGCGATACTTAAAGTCGTGGTCGGACGGAGGAACCGGCGAGGGCACGAACCAGATCACGCGCTCAACAATCTCACCCGTCCCTAGTATCCGCTTGCTTCTCTCGATCAGGGTAGCTTCGCTCATGAGAATACTATGCCCATTCCGGCATATCATGTCAATACCGGCATATGACAATAAAGGCATAATTGTGGGAGCCGTGACGTGGTTGGCCCGCCCGACGCTAGCACCCGGCCAGGCTACCCATCCGATACAGGCACACTTATGCCTTGCTACACTTATTTAATAGTGCTCATAAAGCTAAGCGTCATTGTTGGTAAGTATTATGGTATCAAAGCTCGATAAGATCAGCCGGCTGGCGGAGGGCCTGGCGGACCTGCCTGCGCCGGAGGCCGCCCCCTTCCCGCAAGGTCCAGCGCCCCGCGGGCGTGGGCGTCCAGCCAAGGAGGACATGGTAAGCGTCAACCTGCGGCTGCCGTCCGAGCTGCGCGAGCGGATCGCGCTCGAAGCCGCCCGACGCTCGGCAGCGGCGCGGCGCACCATCACGACCCAGGCGGTGATCGTGGACGTGATGGAGAAGGCAATGCCACCGCTGCCCGATGACGACGCCCCGCCAAAGGGTGGCCGACGTGGCTAAGGTCATTGCCATCGTCGGGAGCAAGGGCGGCAGCGGCAAGAGCACTGCGGCCCACCTGATCGCGCACGGCTGCGGTTCCCTCCCGCGCCCCGTGATGACGGTCCTGCTGACGACGGACCCGGAGGAGCGCCCACGCATCGACCGGCGCCGCTACGTGATCGAGGATGCACGCACCAAAGCCGGGCTATTCGGCCAGATGAAGCGCCTGCTGGGCGTGGAACACTTGCTGATCGTGGTGGACGGCGCTGCCGCGCGTCCCGAGCTGGACGCGCTTGTGGCAGAGGTGGCAGACCTTGCCGTGCTGCCCTTCCGCCCGGCCGCGCACGATGCGGAGCGGGCGCGAGACAACCTGCTGCGGCTGCCGGAGGCGGTTGCCCTGCCGATGGACTGGCCGCGCCATCCAGGCACCATCAAACGTGCCCGGCGATGGCTGGCCGACATCCCCGAGCATCGACGGCTGCCGCCGTTCCCGCACCTGCCCAAGCTGGACAGCTTCATGGGCGAAGGAGAGGACGGCTACATGGCTTCCGCCTACGACGTGGCGACTGCGGCGCGCGGCCTGGCCGTCGAGGTCCTGGCGCGTGCCGGCATCGACCCGGCGGAGCTGTCCGGGATCGAGGCGGCGCCCCGCGTTCCGCCGCAGGCCAGAGCAAGCGCGTAGAGGGGGCATGAGCCAGCCCGAGCAGATAGACCTGATCGAGTACCTTGCAGGCGATGTCTACAAGGGTGAACCCAAGCCCCTGACGCTTTCCGGCGTTGCTATGGCAGAGAAGCCACGTGTTCAAAGTGAACACATGGCTTCTCTCTATGGGGCAGAGCGGTCATCAGCATGTGTTCAGAACGAACACACCCGGCCAGCATCCGACGTGGGAAGCTGCCGAGCTGGCGCGGAGCCTGGCGCTGCGACGGTGCCGATGTCGTCCCATCGGCTGCTTGTCTGCCTCGCGGTGCTGGGATGGTCGGAACGCGAGCTGGCGCGGCGGACGGGCCGCCTGCAAACGACGGTGCGGCGCTGGGTGGCCAGCAGCTCGCCAGTGCCGGCCGATGTTGCCGCCTGGCTTGAGGTCCTGGCCGCCTTCCACCGGGCGCACCCAGCTCCACGGGCTGGGCGGAGGCTACCTGGCGAGCCTGTCCCACGCCCACTCCACGAAAAGCACCACCTCTCTGGCAGCTTCCATGGACCACCTGATGGCGTCCAGCAGGGGACGCCAGTAGAACGGCGCGAAGACCACTGCGGCGATGAAGACGCCGCGCGGGTCGCCGTGCCGGGCACCCATGAGGACGCTGCAAGCGAATATGAATAGCAGCGTGCGAAGGGGACGGAACTCTACGAGGAAAACGGGCATCACTGGCCCCCTTGCTTCGGTGGCGTTACAGGCGGCGGGCCTGACGGGTCAAGCCACAGCGACACGCCGGCATAGTAGCGCCGCCCCGTGTTGCGGTCCGTCCGCACCTCTCCCTTGCCCAGGGCCGGGCGGGGATCGGGATTGTTCACCACCAGGTCGCGCCAGGCGGAACCAGCCTCCACGTCCGGGCGGAATGGGCCGCCGGTGAAATAGGCGAGGGCGCCGACCGTCAGCACGCTGCCGGCCACGAAGGCAGCGCCAACCCAGAGGCCCATGCGGACGGAAAGGCCGTGGTCCAGCCGGCGGATCATGCGCGCGGCTTCCTTGCGCGTGCCCTCAAAGGCCCCTTTCTCGGTAGCCTCCACCAGCGCACGGGCCAGGTCCGCGCGTTCCTCTTGCGTCAGGGGATGGCGCGCGGCGATCACCGCTTGAACCGCTTCCTCCCAGCGCCGGACGGTGCGCGGAAGCGCTCCGAGCGTGAGGGAAAGCCCGGCGAGGACGAGTTGGTATGGGTCGCGCCGCATCTCCGCCGCTTCGCCCGCGAGGGCGAGCTTGGCTTGCGCTTCGGCCACCGCGGCTTCCAGCTCGCCAGCATTGGACACCGCGGCACCGGCAGGGGCGGGGGCGGACACCTGGCCTGCCGACTTCGGCGCGGCTCCATCCTCGGATGCCGAGGAGGCCGCGCCTGCCGTCCGATCCCTAGCCCTGTTCGTCACTATGCGCCGGGTGAAGGGCACCAGGCTCATGGCGCGGCCCAGGGCAGCCAGGTGCTGATGGGCGCGAACGACTGATCCATCAGTTGCAGCCATTCCCGGATCATCACCCGTTCAAGCAGGCTGATGTCCGCGGGGCTATGGCCTTCCGTGGTGACGCCGTCCCGAGCGGCCGAGAAGTACATCCGCTTGCGCTCGATCTCCAACGCCAGGCTTTGCGGCATCAGCTTGGGAAGCCACAGCTCCACCGCGCCGCGTGCAAGGGCTGCCTTGTAGGCCGGGTGACGCCGCACAGCATCGAAGTCCTCTTGCGACTCCGCGCGGCCGAGGTTGAGGATCAGCGCCGTAGCCTTTGGCTGAAAGCCGCTCTTTTCAAACCCCGCCAGCAGCGTCAGGTCGTCTACCCGCGGCGAGAGCAGGTATGCCGCCACAGCCGCCACGCCGCCTTCGTCCAAGGCGTCGGCGAACGTTGGCATCGTTTCGATGGTGGCCATGAGGCTCGTGTTGTTGCCGCCGAAGTCCACGATCCCGCCGACCCGCTGCTTTGCTACGAAGGTCAGCAGCTCGTGCAGCCATGTCGTGACGCGGGCCGGGTTGGCGGATGGCGGCTGTTCCACGACCTCGAAGAAGTCGGCGAGCGTCCGGTTGGTGGGATCGAGGGCCGCGAGCATGGAGGTTTGCAGTGCGCCCGCCTGCTTCATCTTGTCCCCAAGCCAGCGCGCAAGCAGCGTCTTGCCGCCGCCCCCAGGCCCTATGAGCAGCCACAGCTTCGCCTGCATGGAGAGGTCGATGGCGGGCTTGCCCGGCTTCGGCATGACCATCCGTTCCGTGACGGACGGAAGCGAAAGCTCCACCGCGTCATCGTCAACCACCCGCTTGCTGCGGAACATCGCGGACAGGTTCACCGGCTGGTCGGTAGGGGTCTTCTGCTGGGCCATGACGGCTGCTCCTATTCGGGCTTGGGTTCGTCTTTAGTCCAAATCTTGGGACCGCCCGCCAGCCGGAACTGATACCGGCCTTCGGGGGGGTCCGGCTCCACCGGCTTGATGCCGGGCGGTAGCTGGGCAGGCGTCGGCGTGGTGGCTGGCGTCGGCGGAGTGGCATGGGCTTGAGCGGCGGAGGGGGCGGCACCAGCGGCCGGGTTCTTGCCCCGCTGCTGCCGCAGCCGAACCCCCTTGGCCTGGTTGACCTTCCCCCAGGTCTTGCGGACGACGGTAGGCGTGGGCGGCTGCCCCTTGCCGTCCATGATGCCCTGCTTTGCAAAGCCCTCCGCCATCAGATTCCAGTTGGGCAATCGCGGCGGGTTGAGGGCTGCCGCGAGTGTGTCGTGCCGTGTCCATAGCCAATCGTAGAGCGGCGAGCGTTGGAACGTTCGCTTTGCAGTGGGGACGAGGGCGAGGGATAGGATTTCCTGCAAACTCGCATCCTCCCCACCATCCTCCCTCTCCCCTGACACCTTGACCCAACCCCCACAGTTTCGGTTCCTGGCCTGTCCGACCCATGATGTGGCGCAGATCATGGGTGCAGCTTAGCCCCGCCTTAGCCCCATCTCTAGCGCATCTTAGCCCCACTCCTGGCGCACCTTAGCCCCACCTTAGCCCCATCTGCAAAACGTAATAAGCTTTTACAGACCAAGTGACCGCTCACGCGGTTCTTGTCGCACCATGCTGGTGCGGTAAACTGGCGCACTCTGGCTGCTGGAGGCACGATGGCGGAGGCTGACCTACACCTGAAACTAGACCGCATCCTTGCCGGGCAGGACGACCAGAAGCGGGCCATGGCTGAACACGAGCTGGTTCTGTCCATGCTGGTGCAGGGCGTGCGGGAGCTGGTGCCGCTGCTGGGCACGCAACGGGAGATGCTGCAACGGGTGTTGGAGGCGGCCAGCGACGGGCCGGGCGACGATGGCGAGATGGCCAAGCTGATCCAGCGCATTGAAACCGCCTTGACCCAGCAGACGGCCGACCTGTCGCAAATACGGGTGACGTTGCAGCGCCTGCCCGGCCAGGTGGAGGCCGCCGCCATCGACGGCGTACGCATGGCCGTGGGCGAGGGGGCGGACCTGCCGGACGAGCCGCCCGGCAACGGCCAGGCAGGCGCCTCCTAGCGCCGTGCTGACCTACCGGACCGGCGCCGCAGGTGCGCCATCGGCCGCCCTGGCGATGGCCAAGCACCTCTTGGAACACACGCTGCCGGCCGAGCAGATGCAGATTGCCGAGTACTACGCCGGGGGCCACGGCACGGACGAGGCGCTGGCCCAGGGCATGGGGTGCGTGCCGACGCCGCGGGCCGACATGCACCCGGCTGTTGCTGCTGCCCTGGGCATCAAGCCGGGGCAGATGCTGAACGAGGAGGAGTTGGCGAACGTGCTGGGCGGGCGCCGGGCGGATGGCGGGGAGCTGCCGGGGCACCAGCGCGGCGTGACGACCTACCAGGCCGGGGAAGGGGGAGGGCAGGACCGCGCACGCATCAGCTACATGGACCTGACCTTTTCGGCGCCGAAGTCCGTCAGCCTCGCATGGGCGTTCGCCGAGACGGACGCGGAGCGCAACTCCATCTTGCAGGCGCACCGAGACGCGCGGGATGCGACCTTGCGCTATATCGAGAGGGAGGTTGGCAAGGCAGGGTTCGGCCACGGTGGGCGCGAGGGCGAGGAGCGCGGGCACCTGGCCTGGATCACGGCCGACCACTTCACGTCCCGGCCCACGGTCGCAGTCACCCGGTCCGACCCAGTGACGGGGGTGGTGGACACCGAGCTGCACAGCTTGAAGGTTGCCGGCGACCCGCAGCTTCATACCCACTGCATCATGCCCAACCTCATGGTGACGGACAGCGGGCGCGTGGTGTCCATCAACCGCGACCTGTTCGACGGGCGCATCCACGAGTTCGGGGCGGTGTACCAAGCGTTGCTGGCCACGGAGTTGCGCGCGATCGGCGCCGAGGTGGTGTTGGACGAGCGCACGCAGATGGCAAAGCTGCCGGCCATCCCGGACGAGGCGGTGGAGGAGTTCAGCAAGCGCACCCGTGACGCCGAGGGTGCGGCCCGCGCCGAGGCTGACCGGCGAGGGCTGGATTGGGATGCGCTGTCCCCGCAGGGCCGGGTGGACTTCCTGAAAGGCGGCGCGCACGCGACGCGGCGGGGCAAGGGGGATGACCTGTCCGATGTGGACGCATGGCGGGCGCAGGCGGCGCGGCTGGGCTGGGAGCACCGAAGCGTCGTCGCTTCTGGCCTGCCGGCGGCCGAGCGCAGCCGAGCGGAGCGCATGGCGCACGCCGACCAGGTGGCGGCGCCGCTGCTGGCCGACGCGCTGGGCAAGCGCGCGGTGATCGGCGGCGGCGACGTGCGCCTGGCCGCAGCCCGCGGTCTGATTGCCGCCGGCATCGAGAGCACGGACGACATCGGCGCATTGACGAAGGCATGGGCGCGCGACGGCGTACAGCAGGACGGGCGGCGCACGGGGCTGTTGTGGCGCCAGGTGGACAAGCACCGGGTCCGCATCACGACCGAGCTGCACCGCGACCAGGAAACCGAGCTGGTCGGGCTGGCGCGCGGCGCGGCGGCCGACCGCACCCTGTCCCTGGCGCCGGCCGAGATCGCCGCGGCCGTGGGACGGAGCGGCCTGGCCTACGACGGGGCGCATGGCGACGTGCAGCGCCGGGCGCTTGAGACATTGGGCACGGATGGCGGTTTGGGCGTGGTGATCGGCGTGGCCGGCACCGGCAAGACAACGCGCGTGCTGCCGCCCTTGGTCGCGGCCTGGCAGACGCGGGGCTATGAGGTGTGGGGGACGGCGCTGGCCTGGCGGCAGGCAAGGGACTTGCGGGAGGCTGGCGTTGCAGGGACCAACACCCGCGCCCTGCAACCCTTCCTGGACGGGGTGGAGGCGGGAACCATCAAGCTGGGCAAGAGTAGCGTGGTGGTGCTGGACGAGCTGGGGCAGATCGGCACGCGCCAGTTCCTGCATCTGCTGCGGTTGCGGGAGCAGCACGGGTTCAAGGTGGTGGCGGCTGGCGACGACCGGCAGAACCAATCCATCGAGGCCGGGCCGGTGATCCAGTTGCTGCGCCGGGCGCTGGGCGAGGAGCGCATACCGGAGATCCTCAGCACCGTGCGGCAGAGGACGGAGGAGAAGCGCCACATCGCCGGCCTGTTCCGGTCCGGCGAGGCTGGCAAGGCCATCCAGCTCAAGATCGCCAATGGTTCGGCCGAGTTGGTCGAGGGCGGATACCGCGAGGCGGTGCGGCGCGTGGCGGTGCTGTACCGGGAGCGGCGCGAGGCGAACCGCGACGATCCCGCCTACACCGTGACCATTAGCGCCCCGACCAACGCCGATGCCCGCGAGATCAGCCGGGCGGTGCGCGACGAGCGCCGGGCCATGGGCGAGCTGGGCCAGGACCGCGTGACCGCGCAGGCGACGGACGGCAGGGGAGGGGCCTACGCCCTGCCCCTGGCCGAGGGCGACAAGGTGCGGCTGTTCGCGCGCACCCGTGCCGTGTTCACCGACGAGCAGGGCCGGCGCAAGAGCGCCAACATCGGGGACAACGGCACCGTGCTGCGGGTGGCGCGGGTCCTGCCGGCGGAGGGGCTGGAGCTGCGGGGCGAGAGCGGCAAGGTGGGCTTCGTGTCGTGGGAGGCGTTGCGCGACCGCGAGGGCACCGGCCGCATCCGGCTGACCTATGGCGACGCCGGCACCATCGACAGCTCCCAAGGCATAACATCCGATGAGCACATCAACGCGCTGCCGTCCGGCTCGAAGGCAGCGCAGGGCTTCTCCGCCTACGTCGCCGAAAGCCGGCACCGCGTGCGGTCCTGGATGGTGGGCAGCATGGGTGCCGAGATGGGCGAGGCCCTGACACGCCGGCCCATGGGGCTGCCGGCGCCGGACACGGCCGAGGAGACGCGGCGGGAGGCATGGGCCAACGTGACGCGGAACCTGGAACGCCAGTCTCTGAAAGAAAGTGCGCTCGCGTTCCTGGAGGGCGCCGCGGCCGAGACGAAGCAGGCAGCCCGGTCATTGCAGGCGGGGCTACGCAAGTCGGAGGCCCGCGCAGCGGCGGGCGAGCAGGCGACGACGCTGCGGCGCACCTTCGGGGAGCGTCAGGTGCGGCAGGCGCTGCCGCGGGTGATTGAGCGACTGGACGAGGCGGCCCGGCAGCGGGCGCCCGTCATGGCCCGCATCGCTGCGCTTAGCCCCAAGGAGGTTGCGCCGAAGACATCCCGCCAGGCCGCCGCGGCAGGTCCGGCCCGGACCCTGCCGGAGCTGCCGCAGCAGAAGCCCGCGAAGGTCGCACCGGCACCGTCGGCAGGGCGGCGGGCACGCGCGCCAGAGGCGGTGCCGAAGGTGCCCCGCCGGGCCGCGACGGCTGGCAAGGCCCGGACACTGTCGGAGCTGCCGCGCCAGGAGTCGGCGCGGGTGGCACGGGAAGCGCCGCCAGTGCAGGTTGCGACGGCATCGCAGGCAGGGCCGGAAATACGCGCGCCACGGGCCAAGCCGCCGATGCCGCGGCCCGCCCAGGCGCGGCGGGTCAAGATCGGGGAGTGGGAGGCGCAGCAGCAGTTTGCCGACGCGATGCGCGTCCATGGCCTTAAACCGCAGGGCCTGCCGATCCTGGATGGCAAGCTCCGCTATGTCGCCGTGGAGGGCAACAAGGGGCGCGAGAAGTCCGGCGCCTACCGGGGGTTCTACGACGAAGGGCGGCCGGCGGGCGCGATCTATAACTGGCGCCAGGGTGGGTTCGTCGGCACCTGGAAGGCGGAGGGCGAGATGGTGCTGGTGTCCGCGGCGGACCAGGCGGCGTTGGCTGCGCGGGTGGAGGCGCAGGCGGCCGAGCGTGAGCGCGAGCGTGTAGCACGCGAGGAAGCGGGGGCACGGCTTGCAGTGCAACTCCTTGCCGGCGCCAAGCTTGCCGATGCATCGCACACCTACCTCGCTGCCAAGGGGATCGAGGCGCACGGCCTGTATTTGGCAGTGTCGGGGCAGACCGTACCGGTGCAGATCGCCGGGGGGACGACAAGGAACGCCAGCATCTCCGGCCGCCTTTTGGTGCCGCTGCATGACGTGCATGGCGAGGTCCGCAACGTGCAGACCATCGCCGAAGATGGAACCAAGCTCTACCTGGGTGGCGCGCAGAAGATGGGCACCTTCCACCTGCTGGGCGAGCTGCGGCCGGGGAAACCAGTGATCGTCGCGGAGGGCTACGCCACGGGCGCGACCGTCCACCGTGCCACGGGCATGGCGGTGGCAGTGGCGCTGGACACGAGCAACCTGGTGGCGGTGGCGACGGCGCTGCGCGACCAGGACCCGGGGCGGCCGATCTACCTGGCGGCCGACAACGACCACCACCTGCCGCTGCGGGCCAAGCCGCTGCCGAACGCCGGCCGCGAGAAGGCGGAGGCCGCCGCCGCGGCAGTCGGCGGCCGGGTGCTGCTGCCCGAGGCGGCTGCCGGCCAGGCGGCCAAGGGCAAGGGCACGGACTGGAACGACTACGAGGCCAGCCACGGCAGGGCCGCGACACGGGCGGCGCTGGGGACGGCGGGGCTGCAAGAGCTGGTGGCGCAGGATGCGCGGATGGCGGAGAGGCCGCGTGCTGCCGAGCGTCAAGGTGCGGGGTTAAGCGCGTGACCAAGGTGCCGCTCAGGGTGACGGCCGCGGTAAAGCATTTAAGAGGCATCCATAATTGAATGAGAAAGAACACCGGAGAAAGAACATTCCATGCTACCCTCGTCATGTCTGTTCGTAGGCTTGGGCTTCCCATAAGTTCATTAGAGACTGCAGCAGTGGAGGTCTTGTCGGAGATTATTACGCCTTTTCCAGAGCTTAGAGTAGTAATATTGATGAAGCCGTTTGATCGGCTTGTATTTCGCGCATTTGAGAACAAGACGATCATTTGGGAAAGACTATCCACTAGAGTTGTTGGGGCTGGTGGCAGGTTCATTCTCCAATTTAACTGGGAAGATGGTGCCGGCAGCGTGTCGATAAACGGTTATCCAGCATTGATAGGAGACGCCGCTCTTGACCCAATAGACATTGGTGCGTTTAATCCGCCAAACTGGACAAGCGTATGGGAAAAGGAGTCGAAAGAAAAGCGACATCTTCGGGTGAAGGTTTCTTTGCGCCGACATGAACAACCAGAGAAAGACCCCTACTCAGTAAAAAAGTCACGCATGGACTTGATCAGAGAACTACGAGACTACAATGCCATATTATCCGATGGCATTGATAACATCAGTGTGGGAAGACTACACTCCTGGCGATCTCTTGCCCAAACGGTCAGGGCACTTATTGCCGACTATGGCCCGAAGAGTACATCTCAGCCATTTCTCCCCTACGTTGCTGGACTGTGGGACTTGCCTTTAAACATCTACTGCACCGGACTTCCAGAGAAAGAAAGTCTCCCACTTCTTGAAAATCTATCCTACATTTTTACTAATGACCTGATCTCTGCATTTCCGTCCAAATCACGGCCATCCGAGATTGACCTTCAGGTCTGGCTGGAACTCAATTGTGCGATCCTTCCGAGGGCCGGAACGCAAGCCGAAGGAGGCAAATTCATGACTTACACAAACAACAAGTTTATAAGGGAGATTGCTGATAGCGAAGCTGCACACGGCGCAACCTCAGCGTTTTCGATTGGAAATCTATTAAGAGCCAAGCCTATACACGATGCAAACAGCAAATTTGATAGATTTACAATATGGCTGGTTGCAGTTTCGGAAGCGGTGCAACATCTTGGTTGTAGAGTTGCTGATGAGGCGGAAGCCAGGCTCCTCCAGGAAGTGAAGACAAGTGCATGATGTATCATTGGAGAAAGTGAGTATGGGGGAAACGGTGCGACGGGGTGGCTGTAATTGTGGCAAGGTCCGGATTGAAATTCGAGGATAGCCTAGCCGTGTCGGGCTTTACCACTATAATTAGTGAATTGAACAGGAGCTAATGATGTTATTGGAGGAGCGGGTTCAGACTGGAGAACGCTGTAATGCATTCGTAGTGCTCGTGTCCATTGCCGGTTTAACTGTAAGTGGCTGCTCAGCTCACTTAGACCGTTGGAACAATCAATACTTATCGGAAAGAGGTTTTGTAGCATCTTCCATCGTTGAGCGTGACATGGCCACCTGTAATATGGACACCGAACAGGCCCGGTCGAGCGGAGGTATTCAGGATTTCCAAATGTCTGAATACATGCGCCAGTGTATGCGTGAGAAAGGTTACAGTTCTCACGCTATCTAAGGCCAAGGTCCATGTGGGGGTTCCTCAATCCGCAAGCCGACAGGCCCAAGGCCAGGAACACGAACAGTCGAATTGCACGCAATGTCATCTGCCCGCCTTATCATGCCCGTCTCTCAGCCAGAGATGCTGCATCACGGACGACTTCGGGCGTGTCGATGCGAGCGTGCTTCATAGCTCCATATTCCATCATGAGCCGGAGCTAAGCGCCTGCGTTATCTTTTCCCGCTTTGTTTCAATCCCGTCCGTCGCCGTCGCCGATGCCTTCACCGTGGCGCCATCGGCGGCGCGTGCCTCACGCCCAACTGCTTCGACGCGGTTCCAGATGGCACGCTCGCGTTCGCGTACCTTGGCCCGAGCCTTTGCTACTTCGTCCATTGTTCTATCCTTAAAACAGCCTTCCGCATCACGGCAGCAGCAGCGGCTTGACCAACACGAACCAGGAGATGATTGCCCCAAGGCCAGCCGCGACCCGGACTGGCACCGAGACATGCCGCCGGCCATGGCGCCAGGGGCCGGAACGGCGAGGGGCGGGGCGATACCGTGCCCCTCCCGCCGATTTGGGCGGCACGGAGCGCGTCAGAGGTGCAAGCGCCGGACTGGACAGGGGAAGGGAGCCGGCCACGGCTTCGACAACCCCGCGCGCCGTCCCCACGTCCACCCGGAACAGCTCGCGGCGCTTCCGCACGCGATGGCTGCCCAGCATCCGATGCACCGCCTGTTCCGCGGCGGCCATGTCGGACACGGGGGAGCACCAGGCGACGGTGGCGGGGGCGAGCAGGCCAGAGACGGAGGTGATTTCCGCCGCCCGGGTGCGGGGGTCCCGGCCTGTCCTGCCCAGCTTGACCATGCCGAGCTTGTCCCACGCCGGATGCGTCATCACGTAAACCCAGCCGGGGCCGGTCACGCCGTGGTCGCAGACGTGGGCCGCTCGCCTGCCTTGGCCGTCGCCTTGGCCGTGGCCGTGGCGGCATCAGCCGCCCGCGCTTGCTTACCCGTGGCTTCAACAGCACCCCAGACCGACTTGCGCTGGACCGGGACCACCTTGACCCTATCCGCCGCAGCGCCGTCACTGGCGGCGGCCGTGGGTGCCTGGACGGCAGCGGATGCGGCCTTGGCGCGAGCCGCCCGTGCCGGAGCCGCAGCGGCCGTGGATGCCTGGACGGCGGCAGGCGCGGCCTTGGTGGAGGCTTCCTGCGCCGGAGCTGCGGCAGCTTTGGGAGCTTGGGCGGCAACAGGCGCAGCCTTGTCGGGTGCTGCCTTCGCCGGAGCTGCGGCGGCAGTGGAGGCTTGAATAGTGACAGGCACGGCTTTGGTGGAGGCTGCTGGCGCCGGAGCTGCCGCCTTGACAGGCGCAGTCTCCCCCTTCTGGGCTTCCCCTGCCACTGACACGCTGTTCGTGACCTTCATGGTATATCGCGACGCCCCAGCGCCGGCCGACGCCTTGGACTCGGCTGCCTGGACCGGAGCCGGGGCCGCCTGTACCGGAGATGCGGCAGCTATCCGGCGTGCCGCTTCCTGCTGGTCGGTTGCAGTCGGCTTGTAACCTTCCGGCTTCATGCCGCGGACCTGGGATTGCACCCACGCCTCGCTTTGGAAATCTTTGGTGCCCTTGAGGCGCACCGTGTCCCAGCCGCGCGACTGCGCCAGGTCAAGCATCGCGCTCACGGTCTGCTTGTCGTCCAGTTTCGAGGTGATGCGCTTGGGGTCCGCCCGCATGACCTCCTGCTTCTGCTGGAAGTCGGAAAAGTACACCCGGCTGCTGCGCTTATCCGCCGTGTAAAGGCCAAGCTGCTGCGCCACTACATCAGGCTTCTCCGGTTCGGTCGGACGGCGGCGAAAGAGGCCGCCCTTGGCGTCCGCAACCGCCTTGACCGGGGTTGGTTCGGAGGTGGCCTTGCCGAGTGCGCGGCGCGCGGCGGAAGCCAGATCATCAGGCGTCGCCTCCCTGATCGAGTCTTTGTCCACCATGGCCCGCGCTACGCCGCGGCCATCGGCTGTGACCGCCACCGCCGCGACGGCGCGCACCGGCTCAATGCTGTTCTCGCTTCCGAACATGCTGATCCTCCCATTTTATTCAGCAGCTTCCGGCAGCCCCTGCTGCCGGTAGCTCGTTTGACCCAGCACTACGGCGATTTCCTCCCGCCGGAAGCCGATGGCCGCCCCGTGCCGCATCGGGCGCTGGTTGCGGATGAGCGTAATGCGTTCGTCGTCCCGCATTTCGGCCAGCAACTCGTCCGGCTTGACCAGCTCCCGGCTGATTTCGTGCTCATTGGTGTTGGTGCCGCGCGATCCGCTCTGAATCATCTCCATCGGGCGGCCGGACTTGCCCTTGTTGCTGCCCGAGGAGACGGCCTTTGCGCCGAAGGTGCCGAGGGTTGCGGCCAGCTCGCGTGCGCTCTCCAGGTTCTGCACGCCGGCATAGGTGCGCCACGACAGGCCATCAAACCATGCCTTCTTGCCGCCCGCGCCCCAGACCTCCTCGATCTGTCCTTCCGACTGGTAGAACAGTTGCACGGTGATCTTCGACTTGCGCCCCTGATCGCGGGCGATTTTGAGCGACGGTTCGCGGCCGAGCAGCACCGCTTCGTCAATGGGGAACAGCACGCGCCCGTTCACCGCGCCCTTGGCGGCGAACACCGCATCCAGGTGGCAGCCCACCAGCACCCGCGCCACGGCCGGGGTGTGCTCCAAGGCTTCCTGCGGCACCTGGCAGAACACCACCAGGTTGCCGCCCACCAGCTCGCCCATGCGGTAGGCGTCGCCGCTCACCAGGTCGGCATAGGCTTCCGAGGCAAGCCACTCCGTATCCTCGGTGGCGTTGCCCAAGGCGCCGTCGAACGTCTCCTTGACCATGCCCCACATGGTTGAGGCGAGCGACTTGGCGAGCGGGCTGGCGGAGGTTTCGGCGATGCCGCGCAGGCGGTTGCGAACCGCCTCCTCGCCGCCATCAAGGCCGTCGCGCAGCGCCCGCAGCGTCTTCAACTCGGCTGGGGTGTCCGGGTCCCACATCATGTGCGCGAGCAGGGCCAGGATGATGGTGCGGCCCCACCGCTTGAACTTGCCGCCCTTGTCGTCGTCTGGGATCGGGCCGATGACGCGCCCGGCGATGGCGCGCAGCCGGGTTTCAGCCAGCTTGTCGGTGATGTCGATGCCGTCCAGCACGTTCGGGCCGGTGCTGCCGATCCCGAGCCGCACGACCTTTCGGCCGCGGTCCTCAAGCTCCGGCCCCACCAGGTCGGCCAGCTCCTCCGCCGGATCGAGGACGAAGGCGGACTTGCGCCAGGTCAGCAGCGTCGTGACCAGGGTGGTGGACTTGTAAGTGCCGCCGCCGCCAATGACCATCGAGTGCGTGGACCCGCGCCGGCACGGGTCGATCAGCAGGGGCGCCCGGCCGCCGTTGCCCCAGGTCGCGCGGTTGTCCGGGTTGAAGTCCACGCCGGCCCCTGGCCCGAGGTCCACGCGGTCCGCCTCGCCAACCACGACGCCGCCCACGTCCCCGTCCGGCACGGGCGGGAACATCTCCTGCATCTTGGCCAGCGGCATCCAGTCGGCGTGCCCGTGGTTGTCCGATGTGCCGCGGACGATCCCCGGCGAGCGGGCGAACGGACGCCAGTTCAGCCCCTGCGGGCGCAGCGACAGCAGGCGCAGCCACACGGCGAAGGGTGCTGTTGCGAACGCGGCCGAGGCAATGAGACAGGCCGCTTCCGAGTAGGAACGTCCGAACCATCGGGCATAGACCCACCACTGCCAGGGGCGTGCCCAGGACGGGATGGCAGGCGAACCTAGCAGCCCGGCCATCCAGAGAAAGGCGATGGAGGCCAGCGTGAGCCACAGCGCCACCGCCAGGCTGGCCCAGGCGAACCCGCCCACGGCGAAGATGAACCACGGGCGCAGGCGCAAATCGCTGCGCGATTTCGCCGGCATCAGAGGGTCCGCACCAGGTCGGCGAAGCCTTCGCCGCGGCGGGCGGCATCCGGCGCAAACCACACTTCGCCGATGGCGCGTACGCCCCCGACATTCTCCACCGGAATGATGAAATCGATGGCGCTGGCGAGCATGGCAACCACCGTGTCGTCCTGCATACTCTGGCCGGCAGGGCTGGACTTGAACAGGTTGAACAGGCGCCGGGCCGCTTCCGGCGGGTTGCGGCCGTGGATGGTGGACATGCTGCCGGGATGGCCCGCCATCACCTCGTCCACGAACACCGACGCCGCTTCCGGGTCGCGCATCTCTCCGAGCATGACGCGGTGCGGGCGTTCCCGCAGCGTCGCCTTCATCAGCTTGGCCGGCGAAAGCGCCGTGCCGCCGCCAGAGGCGTAGAAGTGCCGGATGTGGTTCGGCTGGCGCAGCACCAGCTCGGCGGCATCCTCTATGGTGATGATGCGTTCGTGCATCGGGATCGCGCCGGCCAGCATTTTAGACATGCGCGACTTGCCGGCGCCGGTTGGGCCGCAGAACAGCCCGGTCTGCCGGGTTTCGGCCAGGCCCACCAGGAAGCCGGCCAGGTCGCCGTCATCGAAGCGTTCCAGCAGTACGGCGTGCTGCGCCTGGCGCTGCTCGTGCCGCCGGCTCCACTTGTTCCACCGGCTGGTGTCGAATAGCCGCCCCACGTCATCAACCCCATCCAGGCGTTCGTCGCCGCGGCGGAAGGTCAGCGCCATCGTGCCCGGCGCCACAGCCGGCGGCATGACCGATTGCAGGCGCAGCCCGCCCGGCAGGTCGGTCGAAAGGATCGGGTCGCGCGGGGTGATGCTCTGCCCGGTTTGCGCCGCCGCCATGACGGACAGGCCGTGCAGACGCTGGTATGTCATGGCAGGCAGCTCCGTCCGGTGCCAGGAGCCGCCCTTGAGCCACCATCCCACGCCGGGTTCCTGGATGGCCAGGTCCTCCGTCACGGGGTCGGACAAGATGTGCTGGATCGGCCGCAGGGCTGTCAGGAGGCCATGGTTCGCGGCCATCTCGTTCATCGCGGTCACTCCTAGAGCAGAGGGCAGGCCATGGGGTCGATCTGCATGGCCTCCTTGCAGACGGCGGTGAAATCCAGGTCCTGCCCGACCGTGACCGTCATCGGCAGGGCCTGATCCCGCGTCAGCACAGGCGGCCGGTTGAGCGCGCTGGCCTGCTCTTGCGAAGCCAACCCCTGCGCCTGGCTGCCAAGGTTGAGCGTGGTGCCGTTGCTGCCGGAGAAGGAGCGCGACAGGGCCGACGAGGCGAGGTTCTGACCCGTGCCGATGGCCGCATCCATGAGGGCGAACAGCGCGACGGACCCGGCCCGGTCCCAGAAGAAGGTATGCAGGTCGCCGTCCAGTCCCGCGCGGCCCATGGCGTCGGCGCCAGGCGCGGCAAGCTGGATTTTGAAACGCGGCGTCTGGATCTCCGTATAGAGCGCGCCCAGGCGCATTTCGCCGCGGGAGAGGCCGGCGCGGATTTGCCCGAAGATGCGCGTGCCCGGCGGCAGCAGCCCGCGGCGCTGATCGGAGCTGCGGAACCATTCCGGGACCCGGCAGCTCGTGAAGCCGGGGCGGCTGCTGTCTTGGGCGTCGATGGGGAGGCACGGGATCGTGTCGCCGGCCCGGATGGTAAAGCTCGTGTTGCGGACAAGGGTGGCCTTGCTGCCCGGCAGCACCGTCGCACCGTTCAGGGACGACGCCAGACGGTCGTTGGGATCGGGACGGCCAAAACCTGCACCGGCCGCTGCACCAGGCTCCCCGGACAGCCCTTCACCAGAAACGGCATGGATGCCCGTCGTGGACGCGAGCGACTGCGCCGGGGTGGCATACAGGGCCATCTCCGTAGGCTGGGGACGGCGCCTGGCCGTCGCCGTCGAGGTGCCCCCAAGGGCGCCTACGCCCAGCGTGTTGGCCGCAGTTTGCAGAAAGTCCCGGCTGGCTGGCGGCTCATACTCGCTGATGCGGGCCGGCGGCCGAGGGTCCTGGTTCTGCAGTTGCGGCGCCTGGCGCTGGCCCAGGCCCGGCAGCACCACGGCCGCGATGACGCCGCCCACGACCACGACGCCGAGTATCAGCTTCGTGCTGCCGCGCATCCCGTCCCAGCCGCCGGCCGCGACCGCTTCGGCTGCCGGTGCGGCCGACGCCGAAGCCGCGGCCGGGTCCCGGCTGAACAGGCTCTTCATGGCCATGCATCCAGCCGCGGCGCTGCGCTGGCAACCGTGGAGGCCGCCTTGCCGTCCGGGTCCGGCCCGATGTTGAATACGCACCCGGCGGCATCGCCGTCACGCACATACCACTTGGTTTCCGTGCGCGCGATGCGGAGGATGGTGCCGCTGGGATCGGGTTCGGTCGCATAGGCTGCCAAGCCCTCATGCCCGTCCGGCAGTTGGCGGTACACGTTGGGCACGCGGCGGTTGCCGTTGTAGCGCAGGAACGTGGTGCGTCCGTCATCCCAGGCCCCATCGGGCCGCACGGCATCGCTGCCCCGGTATCCATACCGCAGATTGGCAGCGATGGCGGGGGAGGCCGGGGCCGGTGGGCGCAGGGCCTGGCGCTCCCGCCAAGCAGCGAGCCGCGCCGCATATGCCTTGCGCTGTTCGGCCAGGCGTGCGGCCTTCTCACGGTCTGGGTAGGTGAAGGTCACATCCCAGGCCGCCGCGGCGGCCGTCACCTTGGGATCGCCGGGCCGGGTCAGCAGCTCGAAGGCATAGGGCACCATCTCGCACCGGCCGGTGTCGGCCGCGCACCGCTTGGTCTGGATGAACAGGGGCTGCGGATCGAGGGAGCGCAGCGGCTTGAGATAAACGAAGTTGCCCGCCACGTCGCGGCACAGGTTAGGGTCGCACGACGCCGGCCCCCGCTGCACGGCAGGGGCCGCGGTGAGGGTGCTGACCGTGGTGGCGTTGCTGGCCGGGGGCGCCTCCTCCTCCGGCGCGATGGTCGCCTGGTCGGACACCACGATGCGAACGACCTCCTCATCCGCGCCGAGCTGGATGCGGAGAGACGCGCCGGGCGCGGCGTAGAGCTGCACCGGGTTGTTGCGGTTGTAGGGGATGACGCGCATCCGGTGATCGAGGCCGCTGGCAGCGGGCGGATCGACGGCGGCGAGGGCAGGGACCGCGTGCAGGACGGTTGCAGCAGCCAAGAGGGTGCGAAGGGTCATGGGCGAGCCTCGGCGGTGCGGGCGGGTTTGGGCAGCGGGCGGGCGTTCTCCGGCTTGGCGCCGGGGTAGTCGAGGACCTGGACGCCGGGGGCATTGAACGTGGTCCGGTCCAGCCAGGCGCGGCGCTTGTCGTCCGTGGGGTAGATGCCCGTCCGGTATCGCACCGTGACGCTGTAAACCACGGCAGAGGCCGCGGCGGCGGCCGTGGTGCGCCCGTCATCCTCCCAGCGGCGGAAGCGGAACAGGTACTGGTTGCCGTCGTCGCCTATGGGCGTCGGCGGGTCCACCGGCTCGCACTGCACGGTGATGTTGTGCTCGCCATAAACGTGCTGCGGCGCGAGCGGGTTGGCGAGGATGAACGCCGCGCGGACCTGCCGGCCGACCCGTTCATCCGACATGGCTTGAGCAATGTAGGCTTGCCGGATGAAGCTGCTGCTGCCGTAGCAGTCGCGCGCCTGGACATAGGTCCAAAGCGCATTCTGGACGGCTTCTTCCTGGCGGGCGGCAGGCGGCAGCTCGCTATAGTGGGTGCTGCTGATGACCTCGCCATCAGCCTGGACTGCCGCGTAAACCGTGTCGCGCGTGGACGCCAGTTGGGCGAGGCGGTTGTTGTTGTACACGGCCCAGGCCAGGCCGGCGCCGAGCGCGGCGATGGCGAGGTTCTTGACCTGCCCCGCGCGGCGCTGGCCACGGATGGCGGCGGCGTGCTGCTTCCGCACCGTCCTGGCGCGTTCCTCCAGCCCCTCACGCAGATCAGCATGTGCATCGGGCATCAGCGGTCCTCCGGGCAGACTTTTTCCAGCGCGACGATCTCACCCGCAGTCGGCCGCCACTGCGCCGCATTGAGCGCGACGAGCGGCCCCTTGCAGGTCGCCAGCGTGTGGTCAGACGCGCAGCCGGCGGCGGCGAGGGCGACGAGGAGGGCGAGACAGCGGCGCATGAAAGCTCCGTCAGGTTCGATTGATGGAATTGGAGGCGGCCCGGCCGCGGGCCGAGCTTCCCGCGACCGCGCGGGCGCCGGAGGCGGCGGCGCCAGCAGCCCGAAGCGAGGCCATGGCGGAGGGGGCGGAGAGGGAAGCGGCCACGCCCGAGCCGTAGGCGCAGATCGCCGGCAGGGCGGCCATGGTGAACAGGTCGAGCAGCACGTTGCAGCCGACGCGCAGCAGTGCGGAGACTGCTTCCGGGCCGCCAGTCGGCAGGTTGGCGTTGACCGCTTTCAGCATGTTCAGCTCGCCCGTCATCTCAATGGCGAGCAGGATGGAGGTGCCGATGCCGAACGCGGTTATGCCGACCAGCTTGCCGATCCACTGATCCAGCCATCCGCGGGTACGATCAAACAGCTCGAACCCAAGCAGCAACGGGCCGAAGCACAGGATGATGGCGAGCAGGGATTGCCCGAGCAGCCAGATGCCGGCGATCCCGCCGAGCAGGAACTGAACGGCGAAGTTGGCGAACGAGGCTGCGGCATAGTTGACGAGGGAAGAGACGGACCAGCCCGTTTGCGAGGTGATGATGGCCGCGGTCACGGCGTCGGACGCCACCGACACCTTGTCGAATTGCTGGGCAATCGTGGTCCCGCTGGTGGTCGATGCGCCGGCAGCGGAAAGGATGGTGCTGCTGATGGCCTGCGGTATCTTGTCGAAAATCGGATCGCGTATGTATTGGACGAAAGAACCACTGTGCGAGATCAGGAAAACGACAGTGGCGGCACGGACGCAGGAGCCGACGAACCGCTCCACCGTCATGTTGCCGGTGAAGGCGAGCGTGAACTGCCGCACAACGAACATGATCAGCAGCGACTTGAGGATGGGCACCACAAACTGCAGCTCGGCAGTGATCACCGCATCCATCGTCGTCTTGAGCTGGCTAATGCGAGCTGCGGCGATCGCGTCGTAGGTGATGCCGGCGATGTTGGTGGTGCTGACGCCGTTCATCGCCGGCCTGGCCTGGTAGTGTCGAGTGCGTCACCCTGCTGCGCAGCAGCGCACACGTCCGGCTGGTAGATCGTGACGCGATCTTTGCACGATGCCAGCACGCCCATACGTGACAAGCGATTGGCGGCCCAATACTGCGGTGACGTTAGCTCGTCAAAGACCGAGGAGCGCGAACGTCCGGCGGACCCCTGCCCACCCCCGACCATCCCGGCAGCGCGCTGGGCATATAGCCGATCCTCCGCCGTCTCGGCATTAGCGCAGTCCACGTCATGAGCAAACCGGTGATCGCTGCGGCACAGCTTGATCGTGGCCGCGCGGGCAGCGTTGTTCGCCATATACCAGGGGATGTCGTGCAGCGACGATTGGCCATGCACGGGGACGGAGCTGCCTACCAGCACGAGGCCAAAGGCCCCCCAGGCAGCGGCCATCGAGTTGCGGCGCGTGTTCGTTGCCAAGACTGCTACTCCCCGTCGAAAGCCGTGGCGGCAGCGCGGCTGTGCCAGTCATCAGCCTCCCGGCGTCCTGCCTGTTCGGCACGCTGCTGGTCCACCCGCGCGGCCGACTGCTGGATGAGGTTGAGGCGCGCGACGTTGTTGCCCTCATTCTGGAGAAACAGGTGCTCGGACTGGATGCGCGCTTCCGTCGCAGCCACGGCGGTTACGTCGGGCTGGTCCTGGATGCTCGCCTGCAACTGGTTGAGGTAGTTGATGCGCTCGTCGGACCGGTTCAGGCCCTCCTGCGCTTCCGCCTGGATGTTGGCCGTCACCTGCTCGCGGCGGATCATCTCCTGGGCGTTGAAGTCGTTGCCTTGCGGCGCCGAGTAGCGGTTCTGGGACATGAAGTTGTTCGCCGCGGACGAGAGCTGCGAGCCGAACGCCAGGTTGGGGATGCTGCTGCCCATTGAACCAGGGGAGTGTATCTGCTGCTGCAACAAGCCTTGGGCGGTGCTCAGCACCGCGGTGGGATGGGTCAGCGTGTTGTAGGTCGAGACGAGCTGG
Organism: uncultured Acidobacteriaceae bacterium; assembly: GCA_964243455.1. GTDB lineage: Bacteria > Acidobacteriota > Terriglobia > Terriglobales > Acidobacteriaceae > Granulicella. The sequence continues at coordinate 6,846 of CAXTGN010000001.1, read as the reverse complement.
CTGTACTGCTGCTGCATCACCTGATACTGCTGCACCATTTGCGCGAGCGACTTGGCCGCCTCAATGGCGCGGGCGCCGATGCTGGCCGCATCCGTGACGGGCATCTGGGCGTGCGCCGGCAAGGACAGGCCCAGGCCGAGGAGGACGGTGGAGGCAAGGAGGATGCGCTTCATGGTGGACCTCATGCTGCTGTTTCGTGGATGCGGCTTTGGTAGTCGGAAAGCGCCTTGGGGATGTCGCCCCCGCGGCGGTCGAGGCAGGCGCGCAGGAGCCGAACCCGCGACGGCGTGCCGGACAGGATGTTCAGGTGCTGCGGCAGCCCTGACAGATCGAAGCGGCACAGGCCGCTTTGCCCGTCCTGGCGCTTGATGAGGACCGAGTGGTACTGCAAGGTGAACATGCCTTCCCGCACGGCGTGGAACTCTGCCGGCGTGAAGCCAAGGCCTGTTTGGTAATCGGCCTTCACCGCCTTGTCGTTCCTGAACAGGACCATCTGCCGGGCCTGCTTGATCAGAGCGTGCCCAGCCTCGTTTTCCAGCATGTCGGAGGGCTGCTGGGCGATGGCGTTGAACGAGGCGTTGCGCTTGCGCGCCCGCAGCGCGATGCCCTTGAACGGCTTGGCGAAGGCGGGCGTCGGCATGTAGGCCGGGGCTTCCTCGCACCAGATCACGACGCGCCTACCGTCCATCACGTCAGACGCCATCCACAGCAGCGTGAGCGCAATCGGCGGCATGATCCTCGCGTCGTTCATCACCGCGGTCAGGTCCACGCCGACGAGGCGGGTGTTGAAGTCCACCAGGTGCTCGTCGCCATCGAAAACCCAGCCCAGCTCGCCGCCCGCACACCAGGGTTCCAGCCGTTCGCCCGCGCCATGCTCCTCAAAGCCCATGAAGGACCGAACCGTGGTGAAGCTGCGTTCGTGCGGCTCCATCTCGCCCATCACGAAGTCCACGCCCTGCCGGATGCCGTCGCGTTCCGTCTTGTTGGGTGCAGGCGCCCCGTCCGACTGCACCAGGCCGGCCACCAAGTCGCGCAGGAAGGCCCGCACGCGCGGGGTGTCCGGCAGGCCGCGCAGGGGGGCTATCCCGGACTTTCCAACCTGCAAGGTGGAGTAGCGACCGCCCAGGGCGAGAAGGGTGTTGTGGTTGCTTTCGTCCACATCCAGGACGATTTGCGTTCCACCCTTGCTGCTGACCGCGCCATCGAGGGCGGCGATGTTCATGCCCAGCCAGACCGTCTTGCCCCCGCCGTTGGGGCCGCCCAGGAAGTTATGGCCTACGTCCCCAACGAACAGGTCATGGTCGTAAGCGGTGCCGGCGGGCGATACGAGGCGGAACAGGTGGTGGTCCCAGCGCGGCTTGGCCGGCCCGCGCGGGTGGCCGGCGAGCGTCGCCAGTACCGCAATCTGCTTCGTGCTGCACTGCGCCGGCCTGATCCAGGTCGATAGCGGGGCACCGGGGAGCTGCGCAAGGAAGGAGCTAAGCATCCCCTTGCCTTCCGGCCCGACCTTCGCCCCGGCGTTGGCCACGACGTTGCGCGCGGCCGACACGAGCTGGTCCACCTCCATGGGCGTGGCGCCGTGCAGCACCAGCGACCAGCGGGAGGTGCCGCTTTCCGCCCGCCCGCCGGCCACCTCGTTGATCGCGTCGTTTAGCGCCTCCGTGTCTTCGACGGCGCGGCTGTTGCCCGCGACGAGCCGGCGTTGCAGCAGGGCAAGGCTGTCCTGGACTTCGGCGCGAGACTGAAACCGGATGGCCACCGTCATCACGAACCGGCCCGGCAGCGCCAGCATGTCGTCCAGCCGGGACGGGTCGAGGCGGCGCGGGTAGGTTAGCAGGCCCAGGACGGCAGCCCAGGTCTGTGATGCGGCGCTGCCGCCGGCCGCATGATCGATCCGCAGCATTCGCTTGCGGGCCACCGCGGTCACGTCCACCGCCGCGATCCCGGCCCCCAGGAAGCCGCACACGTCAGCCAGCGGCTGCGGGGAGAACTGCGTCGTGCGGAGCAGGTACAGGAACTCGGCAATCTCGGAGAACGCCATGGCTTCATCGCCCGTGGCGGGATCGTGCTCGATGCGCGTTCCCAGCCGCACCGGGCCGAACGGCCCCAGGGTGCCGAGCGCCAGGCGCATCGCGTCCTCTAACTGCACTTCCAGCAGCGGATCGGCGGCGCGGGACGCACGGCCCAGCCCGACCTTGGCCAGCGCGTCGCGCACCTTGTCCGTGACGCTGGCGAAGGGCATTTTGCGGGGCTTCACGCGGACGGTCAGGAACCAGTCAACTACCGCAAGGTCATCCTGGATGGAGGCGTGGTACTCCTCCAGCAGGCGTTGGGCATAGGGCGCTGCCGCGCCGCCGTGGCTGGCTGGCGGCAGCGTCGCATCGTGCTTGACCAGGTGGATGTGGACTTCCACGTTCTCGTCGGCGACAGCGTTGAGGAACGCCACCAGGCGGCGCTTATGGCCGTTGCGCTCTCCGTTCATGATCAATGAGAACGGAGCGCCGGGCATCCGCAGCACGCCCATCACCGAGTTGTCGGAGTTGAGCAGCGTCGCCGGGCCGATGTGATCGACGTAGGGAAAGAACTTGTCGCTGGCACGCTCCATAGCGCCGGCATAGCCGAGCTGGTCGGCGAGGCGTTCAAGCAGCATGGTCGGACGCCTCGCTGCGGTAAGGGGAGCGAAGCGGCGCGGAGGCAAGCCGCGCGCCGCCCCAATCCGCCGTGTCCAGGCACCGGGCATCGAGACGGACCCAGGCCACGAAGTTGTCCCAGCCGTGGAAATCGGTGCGGAGCAGGACCTTGGCCATGGACCAGATCATCCCGAGGCCGAGCAGCGCAACGACATCGGCAACCAGGTCATTGACCTGGTTGCCTGTGCTGTAGGCCAGGAAGAACAGGATGCCGGCGGCGAGCAGGGTCATCGACAGGGTGTGCGGCAGCCCCAGCGTCATGGGCGGCCGGGTGGCCGCCATGTCGAACTCCTCCTCGTCCAGCGGTTCGTCCTGGTCGGTCATGGGCTAGGAGATGCCGAACAGGGCCACGATGGCATCCGTCTTGGCGATGCCGAGGGCGCCGACGCCAATGCTGACCAGGCCCTCGACGGTGTGGCGGCCGGTCATCATCCGCAGGAAGCCCCACAGGATGCCGATGGCGGCGAGAACCTTGAACGTGGCAACCACCGCGTCCTTGATCGTGGACACGCCAAGGGGATCGGCGCCTTGGGCGTGCGCCATGGCGACTGTGCCGAGGGTGAGCGCCGCTGCGGCCAAGGCGACCTGCGCCTTGCTGGCCGGCTTAGTTGGGGTCTGCTGCATGTGTCTCTCCTAGTGTGGCGGTAAGGACGGGGACGGCCGGGGTGCCGTCCGCCGGTGGTGCGGGGGGCGTGACCTGCCGCGCACTGCACTGGGCGAGCGCCCAGGCGTCCCAGACCGGCGCGCAGGGCGGCGGGGCAGGTGGCTGCTGGGGCGCGAGGGAAGGTTGCGCGGGCGACGCCAGCAGCCCGGTTTGCTGCACCCGCACGCGGTTCAGCACCGCTTCGACGCCCGCTGCATAGGCAGCGCCGCGTTCGGTGGACCCGGTGTTGTAGCGGCGGTGTGCTGAGGTCCAGACAGCCCGTACATCGTCCGCGTAGTGATCGGCGCCGGCCGCCATGCTCCTGCAGGCGTCAAACGCGGTCTCGACGGTCAAGCCGTGGTGCGCGATCTGGCCGGAGTTGATCTGCATCAGCCCGAGGTCGATGGACCGGCCTTGCGCGAGCAGGGCAGCCGCGCGCCCCGCAGCCTCATGCGGCGTCGCGGAGTGGATCGCCGCGGCAGGCAGGCCGCGCGCACGGTCGGCGTTGACCCCAATGATGAGGGCGTCGCCGCCACTCTCATGCAGCGCGATGGCAGCCAAGCGTGACTGGAACTCGCTGCCTTCCGGCGCGGCGCCGCATTGCGGGTTGGAGGCGAGCGCCAGGATGGCGGCCAGGGTCAGGGCAGTCGCGCTCACGCCACCGCCCTCCGGGTGGAGGTCGGCTTACGGTTCCAGCGACTTCTCCAGCCCTGCAAGGGCCTGTTCGACAGCGCCGCCATCAGCCAAGAGGCCGACAGCGAACCGCCCAAGGTCATTGGACCCCGCAAGGAACATGACGATGGGGCCGGTAAAACCGAATTCCCTGATGAGTAGAAAGAGTCGCCGAGGCTCCCGATAGGAGCGGTCAATCTTGGTGCGTGAGGTCCGCATGGGCCGGAAGGTCGAGTCCCAGCTAGTCCGGAAGTAGGGGAGGAACTCGGTGTGCTCCTCAACCTTGACCTCGACGACGAAGACGCTGCGGATGAACCCGCCCTCGCCCAGCCGAGACCGTATCTCGTGCTCCGGTAGTCCCTGTCCCAATCCAACCTCACGCCACCTGCGCAGGCCAAAGGGGGGAGGCGACGAACACCATCACTCACCGCAGCGCGCACGGTGGCACACCAAACCGGCAACAGGACGCCCATCGCCGGTCCCACTCTGGCCGGCGGTGCCTTCAAGACGCCACCGACGCTAGCAGCGGCACCCGCAAAAAGCACGAGTTCGTGAGCAACTTCAAGGGTTGGGAGTAGGATGGCGACCTGGTAGATTTGCAACTTTCTACACCCCGCGAGCTAAGTGCATCCTAACGCACAGTACTCACGTTCGCGCGATCTAGGCAAGCGGTATGTGGAGGTATTCCTATAGTTCGCCTTCCGTTCCGAAAGATAAGGACGGATATGCTACGTATGCGCGAGCTATCCGGTACAGTATCTCGTAGGCAGCGTAAGCTGTAGCTTGTCCTGCTACAACCTATGATGGTGGAGTGCCATGCAGTTTTGAACGTTTCTGCATGAAGACGAAGTGCCTGCGCCTGGGCGTGGACAGGCCGCAAGAATGCGGCAACAGTGCCATCCGGTCATAGGAGTGCCGAGGAAGCCCCGAATCGCACGAGCTGAAAACGGAGAAAGCCGCCCTTGGACAGGACGGCTCTCCGGATAGGCCACAACCCACCCCGACCCTGGCAGGTCGGTAATCCTCAGCAATGGACAAGAGAGTAGGGACGCCACTTTTCGGCGTCAAGGCTCTCGATGGTGGACTGCGGCCTTGTCAGTTCGTCCCAACAAAGGACGAGAGCATGGACACGCACACCGCACCGCCGACAGGCCGGCGCAAGATCACCCCACTCCAGCTCCGGGCCGAGGCCGCCGGAGGCGTTCCCATTCCCCCGAGCAGTCCCGGCAGGGCGCTTGCCGCCTTCAAACGCGCCGCCGCGGCGCTGGGCGTGCCGCGGCGGGTGGTGGACCTGATCGACAGCCTGATGAGCTACAGCCCGGCGCAGGATTGGGACGGCGGGCCTGGCCTTGGCCCTATCGTATGGCCGTCCGACGCCGAGTTGGAGGATCGGCTATGCGTGGGTCCGAGCCAGCGCAAGGTGATCGTGCGAGCTGCCCTGGATGCAGGCTTCATCCGCCTGCGCCGCAGCCCGTCCGGCAAGCGATGGGGGCACCGCGACAAGGGCGGACGCGGTGCAGGGCGCATCGTGGACGCCTACGGCTTTGACCTGGCGCCCCTGGCAGAGCGCATGGCGGAGTTTGAGCGTGTTGCGGCCGAATGGGATGCACGCCGCGAGGAGGGGCGGCGGCTACGGCGCGAGATCACCAGCTCGCGCAACCATGTCCTGTCCCTGGTGGACCTGGCGACGGCGCAGGACCTGGACAGCGTCGGTTGGTCCGAGGCTGCGGCGCAGGCCGACGCCTTGTGGCGCGAGCGGGGCGCGCAGCGCGACCCCCTTCCCTTGGTGCCCATCGCCGCCCGGCTGCGGGCATTGTGCATTCGTGTCCAGGAGCAGGTGACGGCGGCCCTGGCGGCTGTGGAAGCCGTGAAAAACGGCCCCGTGGGGGCGGAATACCGGCCCCACCTTACAACTACGAATCAACTTTCTATCGCTTCCGCGAACACAAGTCTGACCGACAAGGCAGGGCCTGATCGGCCCATTGCTGGACAGGAGAAGGGTAGTGACGGCCACCTCGATCAACCGATGGTGTCGCGGCAGCCGCGAGTCGGGCCGACTCGGGAGATTGAGGTGCAGGCCAGCGCCCTTCGTGGATTTGTAGTGACGCCGGGGTTCATCCTGGCGGTCGCGCCCGCCTTCCGGGATTGGATCAGCAACGCCCGAGCTGGTTGGAACGAGCTGGACCAGGCCGCAGGCCATGTTCGGCCAGCACTTGGCATCTCATCACACGCATGGGGGCAGGCGTGCATCGCACTCGGCACCAGGGAGGCCATCACCGCCTTGGCGGCGATCAGCGCCCGCCACGCTGCCGGCCAAGTGCGGTCACCGGGCGGGCTGCTGCGGAAGATGGTGGAGCTGCACCAGACGGGCGAGCTGCGGCTGGACCGGACCCTGTTCGGCCTGGCAGAGAAGCTAGACGGCGGCCGGTGCCGCGATGCCGGCGCAGGCCGCCCGCCCACCCAGCCGTCAGGAGCTTCCCATGCGCCAACATGATCTGGTCCCCTGGATCGGGCGTACCAGGGTGTCGTGGGCTTGGCCTGGTCTCCGGATGGACCGGTTCATGATCGTGGAGTGAGAGGCAATGGCGATCTATCATCTGCGGCTTGGGATGGTGCAGCGCTCGAAGGGGCAGAGCGTGGTTGCGGTTGCGGCGGACCGGGCGCGCGTGCGGCTGCACGACGCCCGGCTGGACCAGGCAATGGCGCCCTTGCCGGCCAAGCGTGGCACGACACCGTTGCATTCGGAGGTGCTGCTGCCGGAAGGTACGCCGGCAGCGTACCGGGACCGCGGCACGCTGTGGAACGTGGTCGAGGCGCGTGAGCGGCAGCGCAACAGCCAGC